>JASHTA010000132.1 GCA_030040795.1 Gammaproteobacteria bacterium
CGTGATCGGAACGCCCACCGACTGCGTGCATCTCGCCATCTCGGGCCTCTTCGATTTCGAGCACGACATGGTGATCTCGGGAGTGAACGATGGGCCGAACCTCGGCGACGATGTGCTCTACTCGGGGACCGTCGCCGCCGCCGTCGAGGGACGCTTCCTCGGACTGCCGACTCTCGCGCTCTCCCTGTGCACGGAGGCGCACAGCGGCCGGCATTTCGCGAGCGGCGCCCGCGTCGCGCGCCTGCTGCTCGAGCGGCTGCTCGAGGAGCCGCTCGAGCGGGCGCTTATCCTCAACGTCAACGTGCCCGACGTTCCCTTTGAGGAGCTGAAGGGGTTCCGGGCGACGCGCCTTGGGTTTCGGCACCGGTCGGAGCACGTGATCCCCGCACAGGATCCGCGCGGGCGGCCCGTGTACTGGGTCGGACCGGCAGGACCGCAGCAGGATGCCGGACCGGGAACCGATTTTCATGCGGTCGGCGAGGGCTACGTCTCGGTGACGCCGCTGCAGATCGACTTCACGCGGCACGCGGCGCTGCCGTCGATTGCGAGCTGGCTGGACGGCCTGCATGACTGACCTCAGGATGTCCGGCATCGGGATGACCTCGGCCCGCACGCGCGATCGGCTCGTGCAGCGGCTGCGGGAGCAGGGAATCTCCAACCCCAGTGTTCTCGAGCGCATCCGCAATGTGCCGCGGCACATCTTCGTGGACGAGGCGCTCAGCAGCCGCGCATACGAGGATACGGCGCTGCCCATCGGCTTCGGACAGACCATCTCTCAGCCCTATATCGTCGCGCGAATGACGGAAGCCCTGCTCGAGGGCGCACCGCTCGTCAATGTTCTCGAGGTCGGGACGGGCTGCGGCTATCAGACCGCGGTGCTCGCGCCGCTCGTCGAGAAGCTCTACACGATCGAGCGCATCGAGCCGCTCATCGAGCGCGCGAGACAGCGCATCAAGGAGCTCGAGTTGCGCAACGTGCGCTTCCGCCACGGAGACGGGAGCATGGGTTGGAAGACGCATGCTCCGTACGACGGCATTCTCGTCGCCGCGGCGCCGCTCACCGTTCCGGAGCTGCTGCTGCAGCAGCTCAAAGTCGGTGGCCGGCTCGTCGTGCCGATCGGAGCGGAAGGCGAGCAGGAGCTTGTCCGCTTCACGCGCAAGGAGCAGCGCATCGAGCGCCAATCCTTGGGGCAGGTGGCCTTCGTTCCGTTGCTCGGCGGCACGATCTAGCTCAGAAACGACACGATATCTAGATCGTAACCTTCTGAATCGACAAGAGTCATATTTCCGCGCAGATGGCGACGCCTCCGTGTAGCTGCCGCCGTGAGCAAAGGGCGAAGGCATCGAACGGCGAGTCTCGAGAAACTTTAAGCGCCTCAAACAGCTTGCACCTGGAACTGCAAGCCGATTACCATGTCGCCGAACCACGACAGCGGAGACGGTCGGGAGAAGGCACAGGGTGGAGAGACGGACGAAAAGCAACAATAAGCGTGCGCAAAAACAATAAGATAGAACCAATTGTTCGAGTCTGTCAGCTTCGAATGATTGTGATGGTGGAAAGCTCTCCCTCTGTGCCTTCTCTAGACCGCCTCGCGAGTTGAGCCCTTCTGCAGCCTGAGGCCGCCAGGCCGCGGGCTACTCCAGAAACAGCAGCGCCACGACGCGCCGCTCCTCCTGAACCAGAATGTTGTACGTGCGGCAGGCCGCGTGCAGGTCCATCGGCTCGAGCCCGATGCCGCGCGCCGCGAAGGCCTCGCGAACCTGAGCGCTCGGGAAGCGCTGCGTGCGCCCCGTGCCGAGCAATACGATCTCGGGGCTCAAAGCAAAGATCGGCTCGAGATGCGAGGCCGCGAGTTCCGTCGCGCTCGGAGCGTCCCAATCGGTGATGAGCGTATCGGCTGCGACGATGCAGGACCGGCTCACCAGCCGCTCGCCGATCCGCACGCCGCCGGCGGCGTAGCCGCGAATCAGGTTGACGTTGCTGCGAGCGTCGAGCGTGAGCTTCATGCCGGCACCTTGAGCCTCGTGCCGTTACCATACGCTTCGTGCGGCAGCTCGTCATAGTCGTATCGGATCTGTACGTCGCCGCGAGCGCAGCACTTTCGTCAGCCGCTACGGCGAGCGCGCCGGAACTGGCACGCTTGTCCGGCCTCGCGACTCTCATGCGCTTCGGCACTCACGAGGAGCTGCCGCGAGGCTGGCGCTCGTCGCTTGCGGCCTGGCTCGGGCGTGAGGATCTCGCTGCCGCGAATCCCGGCGCCGTCGCGGCGTGCGCACCGTCGGTGGCGGCCCGGCCGTCGATGCAGAGCGAGTCATCAACGCTGAGCCGGCCGTCAATACTCGCCCGGCCGTCCCCGCCGCCGGCTCGCGGGACTCCAACGTCGCACTGGGTGTGGCTCGCCGAGCCGGTGCATCTCACCGCGAGCCTCACGAGCGTCCATCTCGCCCCGCAGGGGCGCCTGCGTCTCAACGAGACGGATCAGGCGCAGCTCTGCGGCGCCTTCAATGAGGCATTTGCCGAGACGGGCTACACCCTGGTGCCGACACGCTCCGGCCGATTCCTCGCGATCGGACCGCCACTGCCGGAGGAGGTCGCCACGATAGATCCGGCGCGCTGCCTCGGATCGACCATTGCGGATGCGCTGCCGCGCGGGCACGCAGCGGGTGCTCTCAGGCGTCTCGGATCGGAGATCGAGATGTGGCTGCACGAGCAACCCCTCAACGTTCAACGCGCGCGAGCCGGGCGTGCGCCGGTGAGCGCGTTGTGGCTGTGGGGCGGTGGCTCGCCGCTCGCTGAACCTGGCGCGCCACTGCTTTCTCGCGAGCTTGGCGCGCCGCCGCTCCCTCGCGGGCCTGGCGCAGAGGGCATCGGGAATCGCTCCCCCACCAACGCGATTTTCGGCGATGATCCGTACGTGGAAGGCCTCTCGCATCTCGTCGGCGTGACGTGCGGGCCCGCGGCTCGCAGCCTCGCATCGATCGCCGCAGCGGCCGACCGTGCGATCGTCCAGCTCGAGCTGTTCAGCCCGAGCGCTGAGCCTGGAGCGCCGAGCGGGGAGCCTGCAGCGCCGAGCGGCGCTTCCGACATGCCGATGGACGCGATCGCCATGCCGCTCGCGGCGCTCGCAGCGCCCGACGCGCTCGCGGCGTTCGACCGCCAATGGATCGAGCCGGCGCTCGAGCGCCTCTCCCGCCGCGAGATCGAGCGGCTCGTCGTGGTAGCCAACGATCGGCGAGTGTCGATGATGCGCCGCGATCGGTTGAAGAGGTGGCGCCGGCCGCGCTCCGCGCTCGTCGCGCTGGCCGCCCAGCGGCGGCCATGATCGTGCGCATTCGGCGCAGGGAGATCGGGCGAGCGGACTTCGGTGCCGCCCTGCATCCCGTACTCGAGCGCGTTTACGCGGCCCGCGGCATCCGGGCGTCGGCCGAGCTCAGCCTCGCCCTGGAGCGGCTGCACCCGGTGAGCACTCTCGAGGGTGTCGATGCCGCGGCGGAGCTGCTCGCGCGCCAGCGCGACGCCGGCCGCGTCCTCATCGTCGGAGACTTCGATGCAGACGGTGCGACGAGCACTGCGCTCATGGTGCGTGCGCTGCGTGCCTGGTCGTTCGCCGCCGTGGATTTCCTCGTTCCGAACCGCTTCGAGTTCGGCTACGGCCTCACGCCCGAGATCGTGGCGCTCGCCGCGGAGCGCCGGCCGACCCTCATCGTGACGGTTGACAATGGCATGTCGAGCGCGGCGGGAGTGGCCGCCGCGCGCAATCGCGGCATTGACGTGCTCGTGACGGATCATCACCTGCCCGGTCCCGAGCTGCCGTCCGCGAACGTCATCGTGAATCCGAACGCCTCCTCAAGCCGCTTCGCAAGCCGTGCCCTTGCGGGCGTCGGCGTGGCGTTCTATGTCGTGGCGGCGCTCAAGCGCCTGCTCGATGCGTCCGCCGCGCCGCCGCGCGGCGCACCCGGTCCCGCCGAGTACCTGGATCTGGTTGCGCTCGGCACCGTCGCCGACCTCGTGCCGCTCGATGAGAACAATCGAGTGCTCGTCGGGCAGGGCCTCAAGCGCATTCGCGCCGACCGCTGCGTACCGGGCATTCGCGCGCTGCTGAGTATCGCCGGGCGGAGTCGCGCCGATCTTACCGCGGCGGATCTCGCCTTTGGCGCAGCCCCGCGCCTTAACGCAGCGGGCCGGCTCGATGATATGAGCATCGGCATCCAGTGCCTGCTTGCCGAGGAGGCCTCGCACGCGGGCGAGCTCGCCGCGCGGCTCGACCAGCTGAATCGGGAGCGGCGTGCTATCGAGTCACGGATGCAGACGGAGGCTCTCGCCGCAGTGCGCCGGCTGGGCGAGACCGCCTCCCAAGCCGTCCGGCACTCCGGCCTCACACTCTTCGACGAGAGCTGGCACCAGGGCGTCGTCGGACTGGTCGCGGGCCGAGTCAAGGAGAGAACGGGCCGCCCGGTAATCGCATTTGCGCCTGCCGGCGAAGGCGTGCTTCGCGGCTCGGCCCGATCCATCCCCGGGCTGCACATCCGTGACGTGCTCGATGCGATCGCCGCGCGCCATCCGGATCTCATCAGCCGGTTCGGCGGTCACGCCATGGCCGCCGGCCTCACCCTCGAGCGGGCGAACCTCGATGCCTTTGCGCGCGCGTTCGACGAGCAAGTCGCACGCTCGAGGGACGGTGCGGCCGACGCGGATTGCATCGAGACCGACGGGGAGCTCGCGGTGCACGAGATTGCCCTCGACACCGCCGCCGCGCTGCGTGGGGGCGGCCCGTGGGGCCAGGCGTTTCCCGAGCCCTGCTTCGACGGCCTGTTCTCCGTGCGCAACGCCCGCGTGGTCGGAGATCGGCACTTGAAGATGTGGCTCGAGGTACCGAGGTCGGGGCGCACGTTCGATGCGATCGCCTTCAACCACCTCGAGGATTCCTCCGCGTCGAGCGGCCCCGAGTTGCCTTGCGGCGAGGCGCGCCTCGTCTACCGGCTCGATGTCAACGAGTACCAGGGCGAGCGGCGCCTTCAGCTGCTGGTCGATCACGTGCTGCCGCCGTAACGGGGCGTAACAGGCCGTGCAGGGCGCGCGAGCGTGCCGGTCAGGGCCGCGCTTCGAGGACCATGTTGAAAGGCGTCTCGCTAGCGCGCCGTACCTTGCGGAAGCCGCCGGCAGAGATGACCTCGCGCAGCTTCTTCTCGCCGGCCTGCGCACCGAGCGCGGCGCCGACCTCCTGCGCCA
>JASHTA010000133.1 GCA_030040795.1 Gammaproteobacteria bacterium
TCGTTCAGGCCGCACGTCGTGCTGCTCGATATCGGCCTGCCCGACATGGACGGTTACGAGGTCGCGCGGCAGCTGCGGTCGCAGCAGAGGGTCGAGAGCCTGCGCCTCGTCGCCATCACGGGCTACGGCCAGCAGTCCGACCGGCTTCGAGCGCAGGAGGCCGGATTCGACCAGTATCTCGTGAAGCCCGTCGATCCGGAGGCGCTGCACGCCGTGCTCGACTCGGTGCCGTCCACGGGGCGGCACTGATTCAGGGGCGGCATTGGATCAGGGCCGGCACTGGCTCGCGGCGCGAGATTGACTCGCGGGGCGGCACACGGCAGGGCGCCGAGCCCGCCGCCACACTTTACGCGCTTACTGTATGCCTGTACAGTTACGCGATGGTCCGTCCGATCAAAGGTCGCGGCGCGCTGTCCAACCCCGACGGGCGATTCTCCGAGCTGAGCTCCGAGGCCGTCGACGACGGCTGGTACGTCGAGGAGCCGCCGTCGAGCATCGCGACGAGCGTAGAGCCGGATCGCGCGCGCTCGGTCATCACCACCAACGACTCGCCCGATGTCCCGTTCGAATACTCCATCAATCCCTACAGGGGGTGCGAGCACGGATGTGTGTATTGCATGTCGGGAGGTACGGAGATCCTGATGGCAGATGGCACCACGCGGCCGCTCGCGCAGATCCGGGCGGGCGACTCGATCTACGGAACGGTGCGCCAGGGCTGGTATCGGAGGTACGTCAAAACGCAGGTGCTCGCGCAGTGGAGCGTCATCAAGCCTGCGTGTCGCATCACGCTCGTGGACGGTACGGCGCTAGTCGCAGGTTGCGATCACCGATTTCTCACCGCGCGCGGCTGGAAATTCGTGACAGGTACCGTGAATGGAAAGGCGCGCCGGCCGCATCTCACGACGGGCAATAAGCTCATGGGCGTTGGCGGCTTTGCCGCGGGACCCGAAAAAAATGGCGATTACCGAAGAGGCTACTTGTGCGGTCTCATTCGCGGCGATGGGCACATCGGGTCGTACTCCTACGCGCGCGGCCGCGGGGAAGGCGGCAGTCAGCACCAATTCCGGCTCGCATTGTGCGACCGGGAAGCGCTATTGCGAGCGCAGGACTGGCTGCGACTCTGGAATATCGAGACCTCGGAGTTTGCATACAGCGCCGGCTCGGCAGTCCGCAAACCGATGCAAGCGATCCGCACGTCGGCGTGCCTCGCGGTCGGGGGAATTCGAGCGCTCATCGCGTGGCCGACCTTGCCGGCGTCTACGTGGTACGCCGGCTTTCTGGCTGGAATTTTCGATGCCGAAGGGTGCTACGCCGGCGGGACCGTCCGGATTTCGAATACCGACCCTGAGATCATCCATTGGACGAGCCGGTCGCTCCACGCGCTCGGCTTCGCGTTCGTCGTGGAGCACAGGGATCGAGTCGAGACGAAACCCATCGACGTGGTTCGCATACTCGGAGGGCTACGCGAACACCTCCGCTTCTTCCACAGCGTCGACCCGGCCATCTCCCGCAAGCGCGACATCTCGGGACAGGCCGTCAAGAGCGAGGCCCGACTGGGAGTCGCTGGAATCGAGCCGCTCGATCGAGCGATGCGGCTCTACGACCTCACCACTGGAACGGGCGACTTCATCGCCAATGGCGTGGTCAGCCACAACTGCTATGCGCGGCCGAGTCATGCGTACCTGGGGCTCTCATCGGGCCTCGACTTCGAGACTCGCCTTTTCTACAAGGCCGATGCCGCCCGCCTGCTCGAGGCGGAGCTCGACCGGCCTGGCTACGTCTGCAAGCCCATCATCCTCGGCGCGAATACGGACCCCTACCAGCCGGTCGAGAAGCGCCTCGGTGTGACCCGATCGGTCCTGGAGGTCTTGCGGCAGTACCGCCATCCCGTCTCGATCGTGACCAAAGGGACGCTGATTCTTCGCGATCTCGGGCTGCTCTCCGAGATGGCTCGCGACGGGCTCGCAAGCGCGGCGGTCAGCGTCACGACGCTCGATCCGGAGCTCAAGCGGCGGCTGGAGCCGCGTGCCGCCGCGCCGCAGGCGCGTCTCGGCGTGATACGCCAGCTCGCATCCGCAGGCATTCCGGTCTGCGTCCTCGTGGCGCCCGTCATCCCCGCGATCACCGATCACGAGCTCGAGAGCATCCTCCAGGCTGCGGTGGCGGCCGGGGCTCGAAGCGCCGGCTATGTCTTGCTGAGGCTGCCCCACGATCTCGGCGCGCTCTTTCGCGAGTGGCTGGCGGAGCACTATCCGCAGCGGGCGCAGCACGTCATGTCGCTGGTCAATGCGCTGCGCGGCGGCCGGGACAACGATCCGCGATTCGGCTCCCGCATGCGAGGAACAGGCCCCTTCGCCGAGCTCCTGCGCAAGAGGTTTCGGCTCGCTTGCACACGCCTCGGGATCGATAACGGCCGCAGCCTGCCCCTCGTGACCACACTGTTCAAGCCACCCGCGTCGAGCCAGCCGGGTTCAAGCCAACCGGGCTCGAGCCAACCGGGGTCGAGCCAACCGGGGTCGAGCCAGTCCGGCTCGAGCCAGCTCGAGCTCGGTATTTAACGGTTACGCCGCGCCGGGCGGAACAAGCCGGTCCCCTCGGGGTCTACGTCCGAGGAAGGCGCGCCGGTAGCATACTGCTGCGGTGACATGAGTTTGCGCTCGGGCATGGCGTCTGCTAAGCCCTAGACCGTGAGTCAGTGGCATCTCGAGGTGGTGCGGTATGCGAACGCAGCGACTCGTGGAGGCTTGCGCAATCGCGCTGCTCGGCGGTTGTGCTACGCCGGTCACCGTGCCGCCCGTGGCGTCATCCGGCGCGAGCACCTCATCCTCGGGCGACGCTACAGGAAGCTCTAGCTCCCAGCCGGCCGCAGCTGGCTCCACCAAATCCTCGGCTTCCGCTGCCGTGCTGGCGCCTACAGGCTCGAGCGGAGCCGGGAGCGGCACCGGCACCGGAGGTGGACCGAGAGGCGGATCAGGAGGCGGACCAGGAGGTGGAGCGCCTGGCGGGACCTCAGCTGCGGGACTGGGAGGCGGTACGGGACTTGCGGTGGCTGCCGTACCGCGCTACACCGTAACCAAAGCCGGCGTGACTAAAGCCGGCGTCGTGGATAACCGGACGAACAGCGGCGGCGGCTCCGGGAACGGAGCGAGCGCGCTAGCAGTTCCTGACGGCAGCGACGACGACATCATCGCGCAGCGCTTGCGCAAAGCGGCCGAGGAGGAGAGGGATCCTCAACTCCAGAAGAAGCTCTGGAAGGAATATATCCAGTACAAGAAATATATCGGAGCCGAGCAATAGTCCCATGGCATTCGCTGCAGCAACCCATGTTTGTTTGTGCGGGCGGTACACGCTTCTCGGGAAGCTGGGGGCGGGTGGGCACGGCGAAGTGTGGCGAGCGCGCGATCACGAGCGCGGCATCGAGATTGCGCTCAAAATATTGAGTCCCGAGCTCGCGCGAGCCGCGGGCGCGTGGGAGGCGCTGCAGCGCGAGTACGACATCGCGAGCCGGCTCGACCACGCGCTGATTCTGAAGATCTATCCGCCCGAGAGAGAAGAAGGAGCGGTCTTTCTCCCGATGGAGCTCGCGCCGGGCGGAGATCTCCGGCGGCTGCGCAGCGTCAGCTACCTCGAGATTGGACCGGTTCTGCTGGAGGTGGCACAGGCACTCGAGCACACGCACGAGCGCGGAATCGTGCATCGCGACCTGAAGCCCGGGAACGTGCTGTTCGACGCTCGCGGCCATGTGCGGCTCGCGGACTTCGGCGTCGCCGGCACGGTGCTCGGCTCGGCCGCCACCGCGGCGACATCCGCTCGCGTGGCCCTCTCGCCTTTCACCGCGAGTCCGGAGCAGCTGCGCGGGGAGCCGCCGGCGGTCACGGACGACATCTACGGACTCGGGGCGCTTGCCTACGAGCTGCTGTCCGGCTATCCGCCCTACTACCCGCGCTTCGAGCTCAGGCGCGCCATCGAGGAGCCGGTGCCGCAGCTGAAGGCCGCTCATCAGGCGCCCGATCGATTGATCGGGCTCGTCATGGCCATGCTCTCGAAGCGCGCGGAACGCCGCCCTCGCTCGATGCGGGAGATCATCGACTCGATCGACTCGATGCTCAACGACACGCTGGAGTTCGACGCAGCAGCCGAGCCTTCGCCGGCCGTACCCGACGCGCCCGAACCTTATGCGCACGAGCTCCACGCGCCCGTGCTCCACGCGCCCGAGCCTGATGCACACGAGCTCAATGCGCCCGTGCTCCACGCGCCCGAGCCTGCTGCGCATGAGCTCCACGCGCCCGTGATCAATGCGCCCGAGCCTGCGCGCGCTCAGACCATGGCGCGAGAGATCCGGCCTGCCAGCCGTGTGAGCGAAGTCGTTCGACCGCGACGGCCTCCCAAGCCGGGTGAGACCGTTGGACCCCGCCGCTCGGATGCCTCCTCGGATGCCTCCGCGGGTGCCTCCGCCGCTGCCTTCGCACCGTCCGCTGGCCTCCCGCCCGAGGCTTTGCACGCCTCGCACGCCTCAGCGCCCCTCACCGATTCGTTCGCTCCGATGAGGGCCTCCAGGGCCGAGCCGGCTCAGGATCCGGATCTGCGCGCGCTCTGGGGCGACATGAAGATGGAGCGCGTGCCGGGAACGGACCCGCAAGCGCCCGAGCACCGCGTGCGCTGGTCGTGGGTGTTGATCGCCGGGCTCGCGACTGCCGCGGTGGTCAGCTTTTTTTGGCTACCTCACTGGACCGCGGGGCGCTCGTGGGCGCCGTCCTCGCTTGCCTTTCTGCAACGGCTCGATCCGCAAGCGGTCGCGAATGCCGTGAGCCGCACCGTGACTGCGCCGCTGCGCGTACTCCAGCCGGCGACCGGGCGGGTCGCCGATCAGCCCGCGACCGGCCAGGCCGCGGATCACCCCGCGACTCCGGCGAGCGCGTCACCCGCGTCACCCGCGCCGGCTGCCGTCACCGGACCCGCGCCGGCTGCCGTCACCGGCGACGATGTTCGCACCGCGCGTGCGCATTTGGAGGCGCGCCTCGCTTCACTTGATGCACGTGGCGCTGGCGTCTGGGGCGGCCAGGCCTACGCAGATGCGAAGGCTCGCGAGGCCGACGCCTCCGGCGCCGACGAGGCCGGTAATACGTCCGTAGCAGCGCAGAAGCTGGCTGAGGCGGAGCGTTTGCTGAGCGAAGTGGAGCAGAGCGCGCCGCGCGCGCTCGCCGCGCAGCTCGCCTCGGGCGAGCGGGCGCTGAAGGCCGGCAACGGCGCGGCGGCGCGTCAGGCGTTCGACCTCGCCCGTCTGATCGATCCGGGCAATTCGCAGGCGGCCGACGGATTGCAGCGCGCGCAGGCTCTCGATCATGCGCTGCCTTTGTTGGCCGACGGCATGAATGCCGAGGCGAGCCACAACTATTCGCGCGCGGTACGGGACTACAGGCAGGTGCTCTCGCACGAGCCGCGGAATGCCCCAGCACAGGCCGGATTGAAGCGCGCAAGCGCCGCACTGAGTGCCGCCCAGTACGCGAGGGCGGTGGGGATCGGCCTCGATGCGCTGGGAGACGGCCGCCTCGAGGCGGCGCGACAAGCGTTCGAGCTCGCTCACAGCATCAATCGCCGCGGCCGCGAGGCCGAGGAGGGACTCGAGAGAGTGAGCAGCGAGCTTGAGGCTCGGGAGCTCACGCAGCTCGAGTCGCGAGGAGCGACCCTCGAAGCGCAGCAGCGCTGGAGCGAAGCGCTGCTCGTATACGACAGAGCGCTCAGCATCGATCCTTCGCTCTCGTTCGCCCAGCAAGGCAAGGCTCGCGTCGCCGCGAGGGCTCGCCTCGAAGGGGTACGATTGACGAGCGCGGCGCCGGCAGGCGCCGATCTTTCCGGAGCCAGCCGGGCGACGCCGGATCTCACGAGCCGCCTGCAGGTGCTCGTCGACGATCCGCAGCAGCTCGACTCGCAAGCGGTTCGCGCGGAGGCTGCGGCCCTTCTGCGGGAGGCCGGCGCGACGCAGCCCGAGAGCGCGCTCTTGCGCCAGTACGCGGTCCGGCTTTCGGCGCTGCTGCAGGACTATGACAAGACCGTGCACCTCGCCCTGACCTCCGACAATCTGACGGAGGTGGAGATTCCCCAGATCGGATCGTTCGGCACGTTCTCTCGGCGCGAGATCGATCTGAAGCCCGGACGGTACACGGTGATCGGCACGCGCGCCGGCTACAAGGACGTACGCCGCGACGTGACGGTCGAGCCCGGCCAGGAGACGCAGACGATCAGCGTGCGCTGCGAAGAGCCGATCTGATGACTCGCGCTGCGACGGGGGGGGACGCGCGGCTCGGCGAGACGGCCGCCAGCGCGCGTATTGCGGTCAGCGAGCCTCAAGGCGAGCGTATCTTCGACTCGCGTGTGGCGATCGGGGGGGATGGCGCCGACATCGTTGTTCCCGGCGTCTCCACCGGAGCGGTGCTCTGGATCGAGAGACAAGAGGCGGTTTGGACCGCACAAGCTCTCGACGGCACGCGCGTCGCTCTCGATGGACGGACGTTCGACGGCGTGCGCGCTCTACGGCATGGCGATGTGCTCGCGGTGGGCCGCGCCCAAATCGTTGTGGCTGAGCTTTCGCGCACCGGACTGCGGCTCGATGTGCGTCACGTCGTCGGCAACGCAACCGTTGCACCGGCGACTCTGCTCGCCTCGGCGGACCATGGCGAGGACGTGGACATCGTTGCCGAGCCATTCGAATGGGACACGTCCCCACGCCACGGGAACGAGGCTTCTCGACCGCCGTGGGAGCGCTGGTGGTCACTCGCGCGCAGACACTGGGCATGGGCGACAGCGGTCATCGTGCCGCTCGCGATCGCCGCCTTCATCTCGACCTTCGAGCCGGTCGCGCTCATCGCGCAGCCATCGGACGCGCGTGTGCGCGCCTCCGACACGTGGCTCGCTCTTCGCAGCGGCAACCAGATCTTTCTGATGCCCGGCGCCCACGATCTCTACGCGGAGCGCGCGGGCTACGCGCCTGCGCGAGTGGGGGTGGTGGTGCGCTGGGGGCAGGGTACGTCGGCGCGTGTTCTGCTCCGGAAGCTGCCGGGGAGGCTGCAGATCGACACGGGAGGCATCGCCGCGGCGGTGAGCGTCGATGGCGTCCAGGTGGGATCGGCGCCGGGGATGATGCCAGTGCAGGCGGGACGGCACACGCTCGCATTGAGGGCGCCGCGATATCTCGACTATGTGACGACGCTCGATATCAAAGGGGCGGGAGCTCTGCAGGTTCTGAAGGCACGTCTCCATCCTTCGTGGGGTACCCTGACCATCTCGACCCGTCCGACGGGCGCCCACCTGAGCGTGGACGGCCGCGAGCAGGCGCTGGCGCCCGCAACGGTGCAGCTCGATGCCGGCGTTCATCTCATCCGCCTCGCCTCTCCGGGACTCAAGGACTGGGAAAGCCGCATCGTGATCCAGGCCGGCGAGACGCTGCAGGCGGGAACGATCACGCTTGGCCAGCCGGACGCGCAGCTGCTCGTTCGCTCGCAGCCAGAAGGCGCGGACGTGGCCGTCGCGCGCACGTTTCGCGGCAAAACGCCTCTCACGCTGAGCTTGCCCTCCGGCATCGAGCACGAGGTCGCGCTCAGCTTGCCGGGTTATGAGAGCTGGACGCGCACGGTGCTGGCCGAGCCTGCGAGACGTCTGACGCTCGAGGCGCGCCTGCAACCGATCTACTTCGAGGTCTCCGTTCGAGGGGTACCCGCCGGCGCGGAGATCCGTGTGGATGGGACGCCGAGAGGCCGAACGCCACAGGCGCTCGAGCTGCTCGCCGTCGAGCACCGCATCGAAGTGCGCAAGCAGGGCTTCGTGCCGCTCATCGCAAACGTCTCACCGACTCCGGGCCTGGCGAGCGCCGTGCAATACCGCCTCACCGTGAGCGACCGCTCGCTTGCGTATCAGCAATCGGCACCGACTCTCATCACGCGAAGCGGATACGTGCTGAGGATCGTGCCGAGCGGCGTCTTTCTGATGGACGACGGAGAATCGCCGCAGGGCGAGACCGGCGCGAGCGGCCACGTGGTGCGCTTTGCGCGGCCGTTCTACATCGGCGTCCACGAGGTGACGGACGCGGAGTTCCGCGAGTTCCGTCCCGATCACGGCTTGGACCCTATCCGAACCTCCGATCGCGGCGGGCACTTCTCGGGGCCGGGGCCCTCCCCGCTCGATCCTCGAACGCCGGTTACGGCGGTGAGCTGGGACGATGCCGTGGAGTATTGCAACTGGCTCTCGCGCCGGAACGGGCTCGAGCCGGCCTATCAGCGGCGCGGCGGAACGTACGTACTGAGAATCCCCGTCACGACCGGCTATCGTCTGCCCACCGAGGCCGAGTGGGCATACGCTGCTCGGGAGTCCCGTGCGGGCACGCTCGGCTCGTACGCTCTGTCCGGTACCCTCTCGGAGTGGGTGAACGATTTCTACCAAACGTCGGACGACAGCATCTCGCCAACCGACCCGCTGGGACCCCTTTGGGGTGTGCGCCACGTCGTGCGTGCGTGGAATGGATCGACTGCACCTGGCGAGCGGTGGAGCGTGCGGCGCGAGGGCGGCGACGGCGCGAGTGAGACGGTCGGGTTTCGCATCGCGCGCTATGCAGAGTAAGGCGGAGACGAACGAGATATGGATACGACCGAGACGGATATGAAAGAGATGTGGCGGCTGATCGGAGCGGCGCTGCTGTTTGCTGTCGTGTGCGCGGGCGCGGCGCTCGCAGCTTTGCGAGCCGACGCTCAGCCCGCTGCCGCGGCCCTAACGCAGCCTGCTGCGGCAACGGCCGCGCCCGCCGCAACCCCTGCTCCCGCCGCAACCGCCCCTGCGCCTACTGCAACGGCCGCCCCCGCCGCAACCACCCCTTCCCCCGCAGGGACGGCCGCACCGGAGGACGAGATTCCCGACGATCCGACGGTCGCGCCGGACTCTCGCCAGAAGGCCGACAACAACGTGAGCTTTCCCGTCGATATCTGAGGAGCGATCGGATCATGGCGCGAAATGCCATCGAGCTCAGCGATCGTGCGCTGGCCTTCGCGAGTGACGGGCAAGTGCTCTCGAGCGCGCCGAGCGCGGTATTCGACGGCGGCGGCGATGTCGCTGCCGGGATGCCGGCGTGGAACGCCGTACACCTCGAGCCGACTCGTGTCTCGACGAGCCACTGGCGAGAGCTCGCGAACGCCGGAGCGTCGGGCCAGCGCGCATCCGCCCTCGTGATGGCCGAGCTTCGCCAGCGGCTGCAGGCTCATCCGCTGCCTTCCGCGGCGCGAGTGTGGATCGCCGCGCCGGCGGCGCTTTCCCCTCGAAGCCTCGAACGGCTGCTCGGCGTCGCGGATGCCTTGCAGCTACCGGTCGAAGGCTTCGCCGACGCTGCCGTCGTGAGCGCGGCAGCGCTCGGCCTCGATCGACCGGTGCTGGTGCTCGATCTGGGTTTGCACGATGTCCATGTGACGGCTCTCGAGGCCGAAGGCCAGCTGCGCCGCCGCGGCGTCGTGAGCAGCGGTCGTGGGGGGCTCATCGAGCTCTTTCAGGCGTGGCTCGCCCTGATCGGCCGCATCTGCATGAGGCGCACGCGCATCGACCCACTGCACGAGGCCGTGACCGAGCAGAAGCTGTTCGACGCGCTTCCCGATCTCGCCCGCGATGCGACGGCATCGGGCGGGACGACGGCCGTCATCGAGCACGACGCCGGCCGGGCGCAGGTCTCGCTGACTCGGGACCAGCTCGCCGAGGCGGGCGGGCCGCTCTACGCCGAGATAGTGCGCCTGCTGCACGATCTGCGGCCCGCTGGCGCGCCGCTCACGCTGCTCGTACCACGCATCGCGCTCGAGCTGCCCGGACTCAGCCAGGCGTTGCATGAGTTTCACGGCTGCGAGCTCGTCGCGTTGGCGGATGGATTTGCGGCGGCCGCGCTCTCCGTGATCGACCTTCCCGAGCGGGAGGCCGGCGCGCCGGTGCGCTTGTTGCGGCGCCTGCCCGCCCCCGGCGCTCCACAATGCGACAGGCTCGTCGAGCGCCGGCTCCTCGCTCGCGAGCAGGCCGCGGCGCGCGAACCGACGCACGTTCTTCTCGGCGGCAAGACCTACGTGCTCGGACGCGCGGCTCTCGCGGTCGGCCGGGCGCCGGAGGCGGACGGGATCGCGCTTCCGGAAGGCCTGGCCGGCGTCTCGCGCCGTCATTGCACGCTCGTGCGCGAGGCCGGTGAGACGGTGCTGGTCGACCACAGTTCCTTCGGCACGCTCGTGAATGGAGAGCGGGTGTGCGAGCGTGTCCGCGTCCACGCGGGCGACCGGATTCGTCTCGGAGAGCCGGGCGTGGAGCTCACGCTCATCGCGGTCGCCGAGCCGCCCCGCGAAAGACCGATGAGCGAGCAGCATGCTGCGCCGACGCAGAACTGATACGTTCGGGCTGTCGTTCCTCGACTGCATCTGCTGCGGCTTCGGCGCGGTCATCCTCTTCTACGTGATGATGAGCGCACAGGGCGGCCTGCGGCGGCTCAACCGCACGGACCGCCTGAAGTCCGAGGTGAACCGGCTCGAAGAGCAGGTCCACACGGGCACTCGCAACCTGGCTGCGCTCGAGACCTCGTTGCAGGCCGTGCAGAATCAAAAGGCCGCTATCGATGCGAGCATCGACCGGCTCCTCGCCGAGCTGGCCAACGAGCGAAAGCAGCTCTCGACGGCCGATGCGGCCAGTCTCGCGCGTAGCGAGCATGTCGAGCAGCTGAAAGCCGATATCGTGGAGTTGCAGCAGGGAGAGCAGCAGCTCGAGGCCGGAGCGCTCGAGGTCGGTGTGCCTGGGCAAGTGACGCAGGCTTCGGCAACTCAGCCCTCGGCGGCGGGTGCTCCAGTGGCGGGCGCGTCCGCGGGCGCATCGGTTGGTGGAGCCGCCGGATCGAGTTTTCAGCCGCGATACATCACGGGCATCGAGCTGCGCGGCAAGCGGGTCCTGATTCTCCTCGATCGGTCCGCCAGCATGCTGCACCAGGACGTTGTCACCGTCATTCGAATGCGCAACGCGAGCGATGACGTCAAGCGTGCGGCGGCCAAATGGCGACGCGCTGTTCGCATCGTCGACTGGCTCGAGCTACAGATGCCGGCCGGCATCCAGTATCAGATCTATGCCTTCAATACCCGCGCGCAGCCGCTCATCGCAGGCTCGGACGGGACCTGGCT
This sequence comes from Gammaproteobacteria bacterium, assembly GCA_030040795.1. Classification (GTDB taxonomy): domain Bacteria; phylum Pseudomonadota; class Gammaproteobacteria; order Steroidobacterales; family Steroidobacteraceae; genus JASHUC01. The sequence goes on from JASHTA010000133.1 coordinate 11,172, forward strand.
CGACTCGGGCGATGCCGCAGCTCTGGTGCGCAACCTCGGCGCGCTGCGCGGCCTCGTGCCTCAGGGCGGCACGAGCCTCATCAACGCGCTGCAGGTCGTCAGAACGCTGAAGCCTCTGCCGGATCAGATCATTCTCATCACGGATGGGTTGCCCACGCAGGGCCGGACGGCCGGCCCGCGCAAGTTCATCGACGCGGGCGCACGCGAGCAGCTCTTCGACCAGGCGATCACTACGCTTCCGAAACACATTCCCGTCGACACCGTGCTGCTTCCTATGTTGGGTGACGTCGAGGCAGCGCATCGGTTCTGGAGATTGGCGCGTCTCACTGAGGGGGCGTTGCTCGCCCCGGCCAAGGATTGGCCATGATGCGGCGCACGCGCGACTTCGAGATCTTCAGCCTCTCCTTTCTCGACTGCATCTGTTGCGGGTTCGGGGCGATCATCCTGCTGCTCGTGATCTCGGACTTTCGCCAGCCGGTGACGCTCGAAGCGAGCCGCAGAAATCTCGAAGGGCAGGTGCGCGAGCTCACGCGCCAGCTCGAGACCATTCGAGGTGAGACCGATCGACTCGACCGGGCGCTCCATGGACGCATCGCCGAGCTCGCGCGCGATCGGCAGGCGCTCGCCCGCCTCGCAGCGGATCTCACGACCACGCGCGGTGAGTTCGCTGCGAGCCGCAAACAGGCGTCGGCCGCG
>JASHTA010000134.1 GCA_030040795.1 Gammaproteobacteria bacterium
TCGCGGCGGGAGTCGCGCTCGCCGGCGAGGTGAGCGATCGGATCCGCGCCCGAGTGATGGCGGCCGGCGAGCTCATGGCGACCGATCTGGGCGCCCGCTTCCTGCGCGAGCAGGGGCTTGCGGTCGAGTGGGTGGACGCGCGCACGCTCCTCAAGGCCGACCCGCGCCGCGGCGCATCGGCCAAGGCGAGCGTTCTCTCCGCGACGTGCGGCTTTGCGCCGGACCCCGAGCTCGAGGAGCGCCTCTCGAAGCTCGCACCGGTGCTCGTGACGCAAGGCTTCATCGCGAGCGACGCAGACGGCAACACCGTTCTGCTCGGCCGGGGGGGGTCGGACACCTCCGCCGCCTATCTCGCCGCGAAGCTCGAGGCGGCGCGGCTCGAGATCTGGACGGACGTGCCCGGCATGTTCAGCGCCAATCCGCGCTCGACGCCGACGGCGCGCCTGCTGCGAGCGCTGCATTACGACGAGGCACAGGAGATCGCGAGCAACGGCGCGAAGGTCCTGCATCCGCGCTGCATCCTGCCCGTTCGGCAATACCAGATTCCCCTGCACGTGTACGCGACCCAGACCCCCGACCTCGAGGGAACGGTGATCAGCGGCGCGGCGAGCGAGTCCGCGCAGGTCAAGGCGGTGTGCATCAAGAAGGGCATCACGCTCGTCGCGATGGACAGCCCCGGCATGTGGCACCAGGTCGGCTTCCTCGCCGATGCCTTCCAGGTGTTCAAGGACCACGGCCTGTCGGTCGACCTGGTCTCCACCTCCGAGACCAACGTCACCGTCACGCTCGATCCGGCCGCCAACGCGCTCGACGCCTCGATGCTCGAGGAACTGATCGCGGATCTCTCGAAGATCTGTCGGGCGCAGCTGATCGGACCGTGCGCCTCGGTGAGTCTCGTCGGGCGCAACATCCGCGCGATCCTGCACCAGCTCGGCGAGGCCTTCGAGCTGTTCGCGGAGCAGAAGATCTACCTCGTGAGCCAGGCGGCGAACGACCTGAACTTCACGTTCGTCGTGGATGAGAGCCAGGGCGACCGGCTCGTCGACCAGCTGCACGAGCTGCTGATCCGCCCGGGTCCGGGCGACCGCGTGCTCGGACCCACGTGGGAGCGGCTCTTCGCGCACCGGGCGGAGGAGGCGGTGCAGCCGCCTGCCTGGTGGTCGCGCAAGCGAGACGAGCTCGTTCGGGCGCTCGGCGACCGCCCGTCGGCGTACGTTTACGATCTCGAGACCGTTCGGGACGCGGCGCGGCGCTTGCGCGGGCTTCGCTCCCTGACGCACGTGCTGTATGCGGTGAAGGCCAATCCGCACCCCGAGATTCTGCGGGTGCTCCATGCCGAGGGTCTCCACTTCGACTGCATGTCGCGCGGCGAAGTCGAGCGGGTGCTCGAAGTCGCGCCCGCGATCGCCCGCGAACGCATCCTCTTCACGCCGAGTTTCGCGGGCCGCGAGGAGTACGTTTGGGCACTCGAGCAGAACGTGCCGGTGACACTCGACGGGCTCTACCCGCTCGAGGCGTGGCCGAATCTGTTCGCCGGGCGGCAGGTGTTCGTACGGGTCGATACCGGCATCGGTCGCGGGCATCACCGGCACGTGCGGACCGCCGGCGCGCATTCCAAGTTCGGCGTGCCCCTGGCGGACCTCGACACGCTCGCGCGGCTTGCACGCGACGCCAACGTGCAGATCGTCGGCCTGCACGCGCACAGCGGCAGCGGCATATTCGACGTGTCGAATTGGGAGCAGAACGGCGCGCTGCTCGCCGGAATTGCCAAGCGCTTCCCGCACGTCCGGATTCTCGACGTGGGCGGCGGACTCCCCGTCCCGGAGCGGGCCGAGCAGAGCGGAGTCGACCTCGACAAGCTCGATGAGGGGCTCGGGCGCGTCAAGGCGGCTCATCCCCACCTCGAGCTGTGGCTCGAGGCTGGGCGCTATCTCGTCGCCGTGGCCGGCGTGCTGCTCGCACGCGTGACGCAGGTCAATACGAAGGGCGACCTCAAGTACGTCGGCGTCGCGACCGGCATGAATTCCCTCATCCGGCCAGCCCTTTACGGTGCGTACCACGAGATCGTCAACCTCACGCGGCTCGACGCTGCGGACTGCGAGCTCGTGAACGTCGTCGGCCCGATCTGCGAGAGCGGCGACACTCTGGGGCACGACCGGCTGCTGCCGCCCACGCGCGAAGGGGATATCCTCGCCGTGGCGAACGCGGGCGCGTACGGGCATGCCATGAGCTCGCGATACAATCTGCGGGAACCTGCCGAGGAAGTCTGTATCTGACGTGAAAGTGCGCCGGCTGATCATTGGGGGAGCGCTGCTCGGGGTCGCGGGCGCCATCGCCGCCGCCGCGGTCTATGTCATGCGCCTCGACCGCATGGTCGTCACCCAGTTCGAGGGCCGCCGCTGGACGCTTCCCGCACAGGTTTACGCCGCGCCCCTCGAGCTGTACGTGGGTCTCCCGCTCTCCGGCAACGACGTGGAGACCGAGCTGCAACGGCTCGCCTATCGCCGAGTCGACGATGTCGTTCGCACCGGCACGTATCGCCAGGTGGGAGGGGAGATCGACGTGGGGCTGCGCGCTACGCGCTTCGCCGACGAATCGCGGGCCGCCGAACTGCTCTCCATCACGACAGCCGACGGAGCGATCACGGCCCTGCGCGACGCGACGGGTCACGCGCTGCCGATCATCCGTCTCGATCCGCTGCTGATCGGCAGCATCTTTCCGATCCACGGAGAGGACCGCATCGTCGTCACACCCTCGGAGGTGCCGCCATTGCTGCCTGCGGCACTGAAGGCCGTCGAGGACCGCAATTTCGACACCAACCGCGGCGTCAATATCAGCGGCATCCTGCGGGCGCTATGGTTCGACATACGCCACCACCAGTGGGATCAAGGCGGCAGCACGCTCACCCAGCAGCTCGCCCGAAGCTACTTCCTCACGACGCGTCGCACGGCTTCCCGCAAGATCCGCGAGGCGATCATGGCGGTCGCGCTCGACGAGCACTTCAGCAAGGCGGATCTCATGAACGCCTACATCAACGAGATCGCCCTGGGGCAGGACGGCGATCGCGCCATCCACGGTTTCGGCCTCGCCGCGGAGTTCTATTTCGGCACGCCGCTGTCGGAGCTCGATCTGCGGCAGATCGCCACGCTCGTCGCGCTCGTGCGCGGCCCGTCCTATTACGACCCGAGGCGGCATCCCGAACGGGCATTGAAGCACCGCAATCTCGTGCTCGACGAGCTGGTCGAGCAGCATGTCGTGTCCGGCCAAGAGGCGCGCCTCGCTCAGGCTCAGCCGCTCGGGATCACGGCGAAGACCGCCGGCGCGTACTACCCGGCTTACCTCGATCTCGTCCGCAGGACGCTGCGGCGCGACTATCGCGAGCAGGATCTCACCGAGGCGGGACTGAAAGTCTTCACCAACCTCGATCCGCGGGTGCAGGCGGACGCCGAGCAGGTTCTCGACCGCCAGCTCGCCCGGCTCGAGCGGCAGCGTCGGCGGCCCGGCGATGGTGCGCCCCTGGAGGGAGCCGCCGTGGTAACAGAGCCGCAGAGCGGTGACGTCATCGCCGTTGTGGGGGGGCGGGATACGAGCTATGACGGCTTCAATCGCGCGCTCGATGAGCGCCGCCAGATCGGGTCGCTCGTCAAGCCGTTCGTCTACCTCGCCGCGCTCGAGACCGGACGATACAACGCGACGACGATCGTCAACGACACGCCGGTCAGCGTCCGGCTGTCGAACGGCAAGATCTGGCAGCCGCGCGATTATACCCGCCAGGATGAGGGCCCCGTCCCGCTCGTGCGCGCTCTCGCGGAGTCACTGAACGATGCGACAGTGAACGTCGGCATGGACGTGGGCCTGGACAACGTGATCCAGGTACTCGGGCAGTTCGGGCTCGAGCAGGAGCCGGCCAAGAATCCCTCGTTGCTGCTCGGCGCAGTGGACTTGAGCCCGCTCGAGGTTGCACAGCTTTACGGCGGCCTCGCGAACGGGGGCTTTCGCACGACGCTGCGAGCGGTCCGCGCCGTGATCAGCGCCGACGGCAAGCCGCTCAAGGCATTTGAGGTCGAGGTACAGCCCGTTGCGAAGGCCGACGTCGTCTACGAAGTAGACAGCATGCTCGAGCAGGTGATGGAGCGGGGCACCGGTAAGCCCGCGCGGGGCGTACTTCCTCGAGGCCTCGTTGTCGCCGGCAAGACCGGCACCTCGTCGGCCCAGCGCGACAGCTGGTTCGCCGGATTCTCAGGCAGCGACCTCGCGGTGGTCTGGGTCGGTTACGACGACGACCGGATCACGGGTTTCACGGGTGAGACCGGAGCGCTCTCGCCTTGGTCGCATCTGATGGCAGACATCGCGACGAGCTCCTGGAGCGCTCCGATGCCGGACTCGCTCCAGGAGGTCACGATCGACTATCCGACCGGTCTGCGCGCAGGCGCCGAGTGCTCGGACGATCTCGTCACGCTTCCGGTACCGCCCGGAACCGATCCGCCGCTGAAGCCCGGCTGCTCGGGCGTATCGCTCGGCACGACCCTGCGCAGCACGGTCCAGAACGCCGTCCAGCGCGCCGGAAGGTGGCTCGGGGGACTCGTGCATTGAGAGCGGCGGAGACTCGTGCATCGAGAGTTCCGCGGCGCGCGCTCCACGCCCGGCTCGCGGTCGCACTTGCGGCCGGCTTGACGGCACTGCTCGCTAGCGGCTGCGCGAGCCTGGTCGGCCCTCCTTATCCGCAGTCTCCCTCGCAGCCCGCGCGGCCCGCGCCGCGTAGCATTCCAGCGCCGCCTCCGGCGCCGCCGCCTCAGCCCGCACCGCCTCCAGCGGCACCGCCCCAGCCCGTACCGCCCCCGCCTCAACCGCCGAGACCGTTTCAGCTCGGAGCGGCCGCGGCGGCGCTGGTCACGCTCGCCCGGCAGGAGGCCGCACGCGGGAATCCGCAGCTCGCGCAGGCGACCGTCGAGCGTGCGCTGCGCATCGA
>JASHTA010000135.1 GCA_030040795.1 Gammaproteobacteria bacterium
CGCTCCGGAAAGTGGACGTAGAGATCGCCGTCGGTGTGCGCCGCGGGCAGGTAGACGTAGTCGATATGCTGACCGGCGAACTCGAGCGACCCCTTATCGCGGGTGGTCTTCGTGGGCCAGGCGACCTTCGGCAGCGGGCCGTAGCTGCCGTCGTAGCACGCTGACAGCGCCGCGCGTCCGAGGTACAGCCGTGTCACCTCGTGCGAGACGATCAGGCCGCCCTCGCGCCCCACCGGCTCGTTGGAGCCGGTCTGCGACGGATGCCAATGCGTGTTGATGAGCGTGTTGACGTGAGCGCTGCCCGTTGCCGCGGCAGCCGCTCCCAGCAGCGCTCCGGAGTTCGCCGCAAGGCCGCCGTCGACCAGCAGCGATCCTTCCGGACCCCGCACCGCGACGACGTTGCAGCCAGCGCCCCGCAGCAGCGTCATGGCGCCTCGATCGCTCGGTACCAGATCCTCGGCCGAGATGCGGGCAGCCGCGGTGGGGGCGGCTCTCAACTTCGCGCTGAGCGCAGCGGCGCCGAGCGCTTCGAGGCCCCCGCGCAAAAAGCGGCGTCGTGACAGCGGGCTCATGTCGATACTCAGGGTCCGAGCGGCCAGATGATCGGCGAGTATACCGTGTAGCCGAGCGGCGGCCCCTGCGGCGGCCAGTAGGGCGTCTTCGTGAGCTGCACGGTCGCGCCCGAGCTCTTCAGCAGCTTGACCAGGTCCATCTCCGGCGAATGCTTCGTCTGAAGGAACGGAACGTAGCCCCGACCCATGGCGTAGTCGAGCGCCGTCAGGCCGTCCAGGTCCTTCGCATTGACGTTCGCGCCATGGGCGATCAGAAAGGCGATGGCCCGCGTGTTGTGAGCGCGAGTCGCGTAATGCAGCGCCGTGCCGCCGCGCGTGCGATTCAAGGCATGGCGCAACGCCAGAACATTCACGTCCGATCCGGCGCCCGCGGCAAAGAGCATCCTCAGCACCGCGATGGAGCCCCGCGCGCCGCCGCCACCTCCACCACCAAATCCGCCACCGCGTCCGCCGCCGCCGGACACTGCGGCGATGATGGGCGTTTCGTGGTCGGCCTGGAATAGGTGAACGTCCGCGCCGTGCGCGAGCAGCATCTTGACTATGGTGACGTCGCCCTCCGCGGCAGCGCGAATCAAGGGCGTCGTACCGCGCTGCGCTCCGCCCCCGCCGAAGCCGGCGCTCTTCGGCCGGAAGAACAACTGCATGTTGGGGTTCGCGCCCCGGTCGAGCAGCAGGCGGATGATGTCATGCGACGTCGCCTGGTTCGGCGGATCGATCGAGCTGCGGTTGCCCTCGGCGTTGCCCTTGTCGATCGCCGCGAAGAGCGGGCCCTGCCCGTAGATGTCCCACTGATTCACGTCGCAGCCCGCAAGAATCAGCCGCTTCGCGATGTCCCAGTTCGCGTTCTCGATCGCGATCGTCACGGGGGCAAACCCGTCCGGATCGGGCAGGTTGATGTTCACGTGATGCGCGATAAGGACGTTCACGCACGCGAGGCAGTCCTCGCGCGCGGCAAAGATGAGCGGCGTGAGGCCGCCGGTGTCCTCGCTCTTGGCGCGGCCCTCGGCGGTGATGTGACGCTCGTAGTTGTAGATCGCCGAGCGGGCATTGATGTCGGCGCCGTGAGCGATCAGCAGCTCCATCATCTTCGGCTTCTGGCGCGCGGCGGCCCACATGAGCGCCGTTTGCCCGCGCCACTGCTCGTGCGCGTTCACATTCGCGCCATGCCGCAGCAGCGCCTTGGCCGCCTCGAGATTGCCCGTGCGGGCGACGAGCATCAATGCGGTCTGCCCGTCCTGATTCGGCGACTCGGGGCTGGCGCCGGCAGCGAGCAGGGTCTCGATGATCTGAGTGTTGCCCACCTCGGCGGCCAGCGACATCGGAGTTGCGCCGTAGTCGTTGGCCTCATTGGGATTCGCTCCGGCGCGCAGCAGACGCTTCACCTGGGCGACGTTCTGGTTGTACACCGCCCATTGCAGCGGGGTACTGCCGTCCGGTCCGCGGTGCTCGACCGCTGCGTTCTGCGCGCTCTGCTGCGAAACGGTCGCGCAGCCGGCGAGCGACAGCAGCCCGGCCGCGAGCAACGTGGCGGCCCAAGCCGCCACCGGGTGCCCCGCCACCTTGGGCGCCGCACTCTCGGCGGCGATCGTCCGCCCGCTTCGCATGCTCAGACCTCCGCGAAGGCGCCTTTGCTGTCGGCGATCTTCTCGATCGGCACACCGACCCGCTGCAGGACGGTGACCAGCAGGCTCGAGTGCGGGGTGTCCTGCGGATAGTGCAAGTGCTGTCCGCCCTTGACCTTGCCGCAGGCCTTCCCGATCAGCGCCTGCGGCAGCGGATCGTTGTTGTGCAGGTCGCTGTTCGCCATGTTGCTGCCGAAGAGAACGAGCGAGTGGTCGAGCAAGTTGCCGTCGCCCTCCTTGATCCCCTTCAGGCGCTGCGCGAATTTCGCCATGCGCGCGGTGTGGTACGCCTGGATGCGGACCAGCCGCGCGTACTTCTCCGGATCCCCGCCGTGATGGGAGAGCGGATGGAACGCATCGCTCACCTGCACCTGCGGGTAGGTGCGCATCGTCGCCTCCTTGGCGAGCTTGAAGGTGACGATGTGCGTTTGATTCGTCTGCCACGCGAGCGCCATCATCTCGAACTGCACATCCAGCAGCTCGGTGAAGTCATCCGGAGCGCCGAGCGGCGCATTCGGCAGGTTCGTGAGCGAGGCGGCGCTCGCCTCGAGCTTCTGGACGCGATGCTCGGCCTCGCGCACCGAATCGAGATAGTCGGTCAACATCGAGCGATCGCTGGCGTCGAGCCTGCGCTTGAGGGCCGCCGTGCTCTCCTGCGCATAGTCGAGGAGGCTGCCCGTCTGTGCGAGGATCTGGTGCCGCTCGGCCGCCGTGTCGCCCTCCCCGAACATCTCGAAGAAGACCTTGCGGGGATTGATCTCCATCGGCAGCTGCTGCTCGGGCGTGCGATAGGAGAGCGAGCTGTAGCCGCCCGGCTCACCGCAGATCTCGAGCGACGGCAGGGGCGTATCCTGACCGATGACGCGCGCCGCCATTTGATCCGCCGTGATGCCGGCACCCGTCTTCATGTCGCGGTCCTGCGGATGCACGCACGAGAGCCAGGTCTCCTCGATGATCCCGTGCGGATCGGAGCTTTCCCCGCCCTTGTTGCGCAGGCCGGTCACGACCGTCACATACTCGCGAAGCGGCTCGAGAGGCTTCAAGATCGGGCTGAACTGGAAGTTGGCGCCGGTCCCGCTCGGCGTCCAGTACTGCTGCACCGCTCCGTGCGGAAAGTAGACGAAGCCGAGGCGCGGCTTCACCGCCGCGGCCGTCTTTGCGAGCGCCGTGCCTGCCGGAATCATGGCATCGAGCAGCGGCAGCGCGATGGCGCAACCTGCGCCCCGAAGGACGGTACGGCGGGAAAGATGCTTCTTGGTCAGGAACATGACTAGCTGCCTCCCTTCTGGAGCGCGGTCTTGACGAGCGACGCCGTCTTCAGCGTCGCGGCGGGGACGGGGTTCGCCGATTCGCGCTTGCGGAACTCGTCGCTCGAGACGATCTGCAGGACGATATCGGCAAATCGGTAGTGATCTCGCGCGGCTGCGCTCACGATGCGCCGCACGGTCGGCATGTCGCGGTAGTCGAGGCTGCGGCCGAGCGCGTAGCTCATCAGCTCGCCGGTGAACGCCTGGACGAACACTTCGGGGTGCGCAGCGATCGCGCGCCGCAGATCATCGGGGCCGGAGATGTGAGTCCCGTCCGGAAGCGTTCCCGAGGTATCGAGCACCTTGTGCGTGGCCGGGTCGATGGCGCTGTACTGCCCGATCGCATTGAAATTCTCGAGCGCAAAGCCGAGCGGATCGATCACGCCGTGGCAGGAGTGGCATGTCGGGTTCACGCTGTGCATCGCCATTCTCTGGCGCATCGTCGCGGGCTTCCCGCGCACGGCGTCCGGCAGCTTCGCCACGTTCGGCGGCGGGGTAGGCGGCGCCGAGCCGAAGATTTTCTCGAGAATCCAGGCGCCGCGCCTCACGGGCGAGGTGCGGTCCGGATTGGACGAGAGCATCAGAATCGCGCCCTTGCCGAGCAAGCCGTCGCGGACCGAATCCTGGAGCACCACGCGCCGGAACTCACCGCCCTTCACGTCCCGGATGCCGTAGAGCATCGCGAGCGGCTCGTTGAGGTACGTGTAGTTCGCGGTGAGCAGCGCGGTGACCGGCTGGTCGCTCCGCAGCACGCTGTCGACGAACAGCTCGAGCTCCTCGCGGTACAGCGGCCGCGGATCGAGGATGCCGCTCGCATCCGCGAAGAGCCGGCGGTCGGGGACGATCTCGTCGAGCTCGGGAACGTTGAGCCACTGGAACGCGAAGCCCGTGACCAGGGATTTGGCCCTGGGATCCGCGAGCATCCGGCGGACCTCCCGCGCGAGCACGGCCGGCTTGCTGAGCTCGTTGCGCGCGGCGAGATCGAGCAGCTCGTCATCGGGAATGCTGCTCCAGAGGAAGAACGAGAGCCGCGAGGCGAGGTCCACGTCGCTCAGTGTCTGGGTCGCACCGGGCGCGCCCGCGTCCTCCACGCGGTAGAGGAAGAACGGGCTCGCGAGAATCGCGCTCACCGCGTCGCCGATGCCTGCCTCGAAGCCCGACTCGCGGCGCCCGGCCTCGTAGAACTCCATCAAAGGATGCAGGTCCTCCTCCGTCACCGGACGGCGGAATGCGTGGCGCGCAAGCGTCGAGATGATCTGGCGCGCACAGGGCTCCTCATCCTGCGGCTGCTTCGGGTAGCAGATGAAGATCTTCGCGCGCGAGGCCGACTCGCTCATTCCCGTCACTTTGATCGGCCCGCGGATGGACAGCGCGTGGACCTGCTGGACATCGTCGTTTCCACCATCGACCGTCAGCGCCTCGACTCGGCTGTCGCTCTCCGCGAGGCTGCGCTGCAGGAACGTCACCGCGATGCGATGCTGTCCCGCCGTGGCGTGGAAGGGGATGTTCCGCAGCCGATCGTTGATGGCGTCGACCGCCGCTTGCTGCTTCTGATCGATCGCCTTGTCGTCCGCGTCGCCGCCGATGTCCGTGCGGTAGAACTCCTTCCCATCGAGCAGCGCGATGACGGTGTTCCGGTACTCCATCCTCGGCACGTTGCGGCCGAGCGCCATGTCGCCGATCGTGAGCGCGTACTCCCCGTCCGCCGGGAACGTGTGTAGGAAGCTGATGCCGCCGCGGGTGCCGAACGGCATGCCGTCCTCGTAACGCTCCTGTGCGCCCTCACCGGGCGTCCCGCGCGGCGGCAACGAGATGACCATGTCCGCCACGTTGCCGTAGATGGTCGTTACCGGAAGAGCGTTCCGGTTCCCGATCGCGAGATTCGCAACCGTGCGCGCCGCCGAGATGTACTGGTCGAGGAAGGAGGGGGTGACCTGAAGGATCTTGGCGTTGTCGTCGAAGCCGTCCCGCACCTCATCGGAAGGCAGCAGATTGGAAACGTCAACGTCAAGGCCGAGGAGGTCGCGCACCGCGTTACCGTACTCGCGGCGATTGAGACGGCTCAACGAGACACGGCCGGCAAACGGAGCGCGTTCCGACGCATCGAGCGTGTTCTGGAGCCAGGAGATGAGGCCCTTTACGGTCTTCGCATCCGGCCGCTTCTTCCCCGGCGGCGGCATGAAGCCGCCATCGAGCTTGACGATCGCGTTTTCCCAGACCTTCGCGTTGGCGGGGACCTGCTTCGCCGTCATGATGTCGAACGCGACGCCGCCGGCCCAGTCGGTGGAGTTGTGGCAGCTCGTGCAATACTGCTGGATCGTGCCCCACTCGGCGTGGGTGGGACTTGCGGGCGTCGCGCCCGCGGCCAAGGCCACCGCAGGACCGAGCAGCGCGGAGACCACAAGCGCGCCGGTGAGAACGCCGCAATTGCGTACCATGCTCAAGTACCTACCCCTTTGCCTGTCGGGGAGCGTTGCCCCCGAAGCATACCGTCAATTCAGCCACTTCTGTAGCGACCGGAGCGCACTGCATCATTCCGTCACGGAACATGCGGTCGGCATCACATCCGGCCGGGTCCGCTCCCCATGAGCCACCACAAAGAGATACTATTGTAAAATCATATGCTTACGATTGAAGACACCGGCCCCTTCCGACGGAGCTTCGGCCGGCCTGGCGAGAAATGACCATGCGGAAGTACTGTTTATTCATTTGCGCATCCGCGCTCCTAGCGCCCGCCGCGGTAGCCGGCCCTCAGCTGTGGCTTGCGGCACATACCCCGCCCTGGGCTGCCGACGGCCAAGTGCACTCGTTTCGGCTGCCTCATCCCCGCAGCGGCCCGACGACCCTTGCGCTCGCCCCCGACGGGCTGATCTGGTTTACCGAGAGCGGCGGCAACCGCATCGGCCGGATAAGACCCGACGGCAGCGGCCTCGCGGAATTCGCCCTTCCGCACCCTCAAAGCTCGCCCCGAATCATTGCGCTCGGCGCCGACGGCAACATGTGGTTCTCCGAGCACGCCGGCAACCGCATCGGGCGCATCACACCCGGCGGCACGATCAGCGAGTTCGACATTCCAACTCCCGCGAGTCAGCCGCGAGCCATTGCGCTCGGCGCCGACGGCAACATCTGGTTCGGCATGTTCGCGGCCGGGAAGATCGGGCGCATCACGCCCGCGGGCGTCATCACGGAATTCGCGCTGCCGACGGTGGGGAGCGGGCCGCGCGCGCTCGCGGCCGGGCCCGACGGCAATATTTGGTTCTCGGAGTACCGCACCGACCGGATCGGGCGCATCACGCCGCGGGGCAAAGTGACGGAGTTCGCGCTGCCGCGTGCGAACTCCGGTCCCGGAGATATCACGGCCGGCGCGGACGGCGCGATGTGGTTCGTCGAGCTCTCCGGTGGAATGGACGGCCTCGCGACGAACGGCAATCGAGTCGGTCGGATCACGATGAGCGGAGCGGTGAGCGAGTTTCGGATGCCGGCGCAGGGGCCCTCGCCGATCAACATTGCCGTGGGACCGGATCGCAATGTCTGGTACACCCGTGGCAGCAAACTGGGCCGCGTCACGCCGTCCGGGAAGATCACCGAGTTTCCCATCGGACCCGCCCTCGCCGTGGGACTGTCCGCCGGCAGCGATCGGCAGCCGCCGAGCCGGCTCGTCAATCGTCTTTGGTTCGCCGACGCGCGAGGAAATCAAATCAGCTATCTCGAGTTCCGATCGCCGTAGCGCCCTCGCGCGCCTCGCTCGCCGTAACGCTCTCGCGCGGCTCGCCTCGCCGTAATGCCTCGTGCGCCTCGCCGTGGACTTTTCAACTCCGCGGGCGAGTTCGCGTATCATGGCCCCCGAGGGGGAGACACACATGGCCAAACGGCTCTTGCCCGAATTGCTCGTCTCGAGCTGGCTGCTCGCGGTTCCGCTCGCCGCGCTTGCGCAGAGTGGAGGGCCCGGAGGACCCGGAGCGGGCCCGCCGACGCCCGCTCAGATCGCCGCACGCGAGAAGCGCGCCGCCGCACAATCGGCAGAGTGGAACAAGAACCCCGCGCCGAAGAATCCGCGTGATTTCTCCGGCGTGTGGTGGACCCGCGGCTATGACCGCACCTACCGTCCCGTCACCGACAAACCGATGTCCCCGGC
>JASHTA010000136.1 GCA_030040795.1 Gammaproteobacteria bacterium
TTTCAGCGCTGCCTGCAAGGCCTGGGGCCCTACGATGCCGAGTTTCGCGTGCGGCAGAGCGATGGCGGATTCCGCTGGTTCCGCTCGCGCGCGATCTGCGAGTTCGGTGCGAGCGGCAAGCCGATCCGCATGTCCGGCGCGTTGCAGGACATCAGCGAGCGGCGCGAATACCAGCGGGCGCTCATCGAGGCGCGCGAGGCGGCCGAAGCCGCCAACCGGGCCAAGAGCGAGTTCCTCGCGAACATGAGCCACGAGATCCGCACGCCGATGAACGGTGTGACCGGGATGACCGAGTTGCTGCTCGATACGCAGCTCGATGGGGTGCAGCGCGATTACACCGAGACGATCCGCGACAGCGCGGGAGCGCTGCTCACCGTCATCAACGACATTCTCGACTTCTCGAAGATCGAGGCCGGCAAGCTCGAGCTCGAATGCATCGAGATGAACCTGCGCGACACGCTCGAGGACGTTGCGCGATTGCTCGCTATTCAGGCGGATGCGAAGGGACTCGAGCTCATGGTGAGTATCGATTCCCGCATACCGGGGCTGGTCACCGGCGATCCGGCGCGGCTGCGGCAGATCCTCATGAACCTCGGCGGCAATGCCGTGAAATTCACGGATAAGGGCGAGGTGGCAATCGACGCGCGTCTCATCGATTCCGGCTCCGAGGGCGTATTGATCCGGTGCGAGGTTCGCGACACCGGGCCCGGGGTCTCACTCGATCGGCAGGGCGCGCTCTTCAAGCCATTCTCGCAAGTCGACGCATCGACCACGCGGCGCTTCGGTGGCACCGGGCTCGGACTCTCGATCGTGAAGCGGCTTGCCTCTCTCATGGGCGGCGATGCGGGGGTCGCGAGCGAGGCGGGCGCGGGCTCCACGTTCTGGTTCACCGCGCGGCTCGGCGCCGCGTCGCGCCGTCTCCCCGAGCCGAAGCCGAGCATTGCGCTTCGTGGGCTCAAAGTGCTGGTCGTGGACGACAACGCGACCAACCTCCGGGTCATCAGCGGCCAGCTGGCGCTGTGGGGCGTGCAGGCTGTCACGGCCGCCGACGCGCCAAGCGGCTTGGCGGCGCTCATCGAGGCGGCGGCTGCCGGGCAACCGTTCGAGGTCGCCCTGCTCGACTATCACATGCCGGGGATCGACGGCGAGGAGCTCGGGCGGAGCATCCGCGCCCAGCCCCAGCTCGACCCCACGCGGCTCGTGCTGCTCACTTCCGCGGGCTCCCGCGGCGACGTGCGGCGCTTCGCCGAGCTCGGCTTCGCCGGCTACTTGCTGAAGCCGATCACCGAGCGCGAGCTCGCAGGCTGCCTGTCGCTGGTCATCTCGAACAGCGGCGACTCGTGGCGTCAGCGCGAGCAGCCGCTCGTCACACGCCACCAGGTGAGCGCTGTCGGTGGGCTCGAGCGCGCTCGCGTGCTGTTGGCGGAGGACAACGCGGTCAACCAGAAAGTCGCGCGCGCGATGCTGGAGCGGCTCGGCGTGGCCGTGGAGGTCGTGAGCAACGGGCGTGAGGCCGTTGCGGCCTGGAAGAGCGGCCGCTTCGATGTGATCTTCATGGACTGCCAGATGCCCGCTCTCGACGGCTATGAGGCGACACGCGAGATCCGCCATCTCGAGCAGGGCGGCCGGCGCACGCCGATCGTCGCGCTCACGGCAAACGCGATGCGCGGCGATGACGAAGCCTGTCGCGCCGCCGGGATGGACGACTATTTGGCGAAGCCCCTCGACAGCGAGCAGCTGCGCGTCTGCCTCGCGCGCCAGCTTCGCAGCCCCGGCGCGCCGGGAGATGAGGCTCGCCGTGGGCCGCATCCCACGTCAATGCCAGCAGAGACGCGGAAGGGCTCGGAGCCGGTCGATTGGCGCGCGCTGCTCGCGTGCGCCGAGAGCGATGAAGGGTACGCGCGCGAGCTCGTCACGCTGTATCTCGCCTGCGGCGATGAGGCGCTGAAGGCGCTCGCCACGGCGCAAGGAAGCGGGGACGTCGCCGCTCTCGGGGCTCAGGCGCACTCGCTCAAAGGAGCGAGCGCGAATCTCTGCGCACGGAGCGTCGAGCAGGCCGCCGCCGCGCTCGAGACGGCCGCGCGCATGGGCGCACATGCCGAGGTACCGAAGCTGACGGACGAACTTCGCTCCGAGCTCGAGCACACTCTCGCTTATCTGCGCACGCGGGTCGCCTGAGGCCGGACCCCTCGCGTCCGGATCCGACTATACTCGCGGCCTGCGGGTCTGCCGGACCGGAGGTGCTCGTATGCGAGGCGCGTTTGACGCCCCAGTGCTGATCGCCGGCGGGGGCCTCGTCGGTCTCAGCGCCGCGACCTTTCTCGCCGAGCAGGGCATCGCCTCCATCTGCGTCGAGCGGCTGAAGCAAAGCTCGCCTCTGCCTCGCGCGGCCTTCTTCCACATGCGCACGCTCGAGATGTTCCGCGCGATCGGCATCGAGGCTGCGGTGCGCGAGCAGTCCGAGAAGGAGTTCGTGCCCGAAGGCGCGATCATCGCGATGGACTGTATCTCCGGCCGCACGCTCGGCAACATCATCGCGAACCTGAACGAGGACGTCGAGGCCGTGAGCCCTTGCCGGCGGCTCTTCCTCAATCAACCGAGCCTCGAGCCGATCCTGCGCGCGCGCGCCCGCGAAGCGGGGGCGACCGTCGTGCAGGGGACGGAGGTGACCGGTGTGCGCCAGGACGCCGATGGAGTCGAGCTTTCGGTCCGGAGTGTCGACGGCGGCGGCGAGCGGACGCTGCGCGGACGATATCTCATCGCGGCCGAGGGAGCGCATTCGAAGGTGCGCGAGCGGCTCGGCATCGACTACGACGGGCGTGGGACGTTCTCCAATTCCCTGACCATCTATTTTCGCGCCGACCTCTCGCCGTGGATCGGGCACAATGCCTGGAGCATCATCTACGTGAACAATCCGGCGCTCGGCGGATTCTTCCGGATGAATCGCGCGGGACAGGTCGGCTTTCTGGCGGTCAACACCGTGGGCGATGCAGCGCGCGATCCGCAAGCCGCCACCAACGCCGCGACGGACGTAAGCGAGCGCCGGCTGATCGAGCTCATTCGCGCCGGAGTCGGCGTCGCGGATCTCGACGTTCGCATCGACGGGTACACGCGCTGGCGCGCGACGGCCGATGTGGCGCAACGTTTCCAAGACGGCCGCATCTTCATCGCCGGGGATGCCGCCCACCTCATGCCGCCGAACGGCGGCTTCGGCGGCAATACCGGCATTCACGATGCGCACAACCTCGCCTGGAAGCTCGCGCTGGTGCTCAAAGGCCACGCGCACCCGCGGCTGCTCGAGACCTACGAGTCCGAGCGCAAGCCGGTCGCACGCTTTACGGCCGAGCAGTCGTTCTCGCGATATGTCGCGCGCACGGCTCCGTGGCTCAAGTCCAGCCAGACGATCCAGCCGCTCGCGCACGACTTCGACATCGAGATCGGCTACCTCTACGGCTCGCCGCTCGGCGTTCACGCCGATCCGAGGACCACACACGGCGTGCCGGGCTCGAGAGTGCCTCACCTGTGGCTGACGCATGCAGGGCAGCGCGTCTCGACCGTCGATCTGACGGGACGGTTCCTGCTGCTCGCCGCCTCTCAGGGTGCGGACTGGGTTCGCGCGGCGCCCGGTGTCGCCGGCCACTTCGCCGGGCTGCCGCTCGATGCCTACTGCGTGGGGCGCAACCTCGAGGATCCCGACGGCCATTTCGCACGCGCCCTCGGCCTCTCGGAGCAAGGCGCATCGCTCGTGCGCCCCGACGGATTCGTGGCGTGGCGCAGCCCGGACGCCTCTTCGCGACCCGAGACCGCCCTTCGGGAAGCGCTCACGTCGAGTCTCGGCTACTGACGCTACCGACGCTACCGGCGCTCACTCCGGGAACGCGGGCAACTGCGGCCGGCCGAGCAGCATATCCGCGCCGCGTTCGGCCACCATGACCGTCGGAGCGTTGGTGTTGCCGCCGATGATGCTGGGAAACACCGATGCATCCACCACTCGCAGCGCCTCGATCCCGCGCACCCGCAGCTGCGAGTCCACCACTGACCGCACGTCCGTTCCGCTCATGTAGCAGGTTCCGACGGGATGATGCACGGTGCCCGATGCTCTCCGAATGTAGTCGGCGATCGCAGCCTCGTCCCGAACCTGCGGCCCGGGCTGCACCTCGCGGGCGCGGTAGCGGGCAAAAGCGGCGCTCTGCGCAATCTTCCGGCCCAGCTGGATCCCGCGCACGAGCGGCGCCACATCCGCGGGATCGCCGAGCAGGTTGGGGTCGATGTCCGGATGCGCGGCCGGATCGGGGCTTGCAAGCCGGATGCGCCCTCGACTCTTCGGATAGAGACTGACGGCGCTGAAGGCGAAGCCGTGCCCCAGCGGCAACGGAAACGTCGAGCGATTGCGCCGCGCCGTCTGGAATACGATCTGAACGTCGGGACGGCGCAGACCATCGGCGGTGCGCAGGAATGCCGTGCTTTCGAAGACATTGCTTGCCAGAGGACCCTTGCGGCCGACGGCATACTCGAGCAGGTTCCACGCTCCACGCGGCAGCGTCCGGACCGAAATGCCATACGAGGCGGTATCGCGCATCTCCATGAGGACGGCGGCGGCGAGGTGATCGTGCAGATGGGTGCCGACCGAGGGCAGATCGTGCACCACCTCGATGCCGACCTCGCGCAAATGCGCGCCATCTCCCACGCCGGAGAGCATGAGGATCTGTGGCGAGTTGATCGTCCCGCCGCTGATGACGATCTCCGCCCTCGCGGCGAGGCGCTTGCGCTCTCCGCCCTGTCGCACGTCGACACCGACGGCGCGCCGCCCATCGAACACGACCCGCTCGACCAAGGCGTCCGTCAGAACGGCCAGGTTCGCGCGCGTGCGGGCAGGTCTCAAATATGCGGTCGCCGTGGAGACACGGCGCCCATCGCGAATCGTCCCTTGCCGCAGGCCGTAGCCTTCCGGGTTCGGCCCGGCGAAATCCTCGCAAGGCGAAAAGCCGAGCGCCGCCATCGCCGTGAGGAACGCCGCCGTCATCGAGTTGGGCCGGTCGACGAACTTCACGTTCATCGGTCCGTTCGAGCTGTGGTACGGCGAGCCCGCGTAGAACAAGTTGCGTTCGGAGCGCAGAAAATACGGCAGCACTTCCCGGTAGCTCCAGCCGGGATTGCCCGCGGCGACCCAGTCCTCATAGTCCGAGGGTTGGCCTCGGTGATAGACCATGCCGTTGATCGAGCCCGAGCCGCCGATCACCCGGCCGCGGGGAACCGGAATGCGCCGGTTGGCGAGCTGAGGCTGCGGCGCCGTGAGGAAGCGCCAATTGATGGCGCGCGTGGCGATCGCCGCGCCGACCATCGCGGGTATGTGGATGAAGGGATGCGAGTCGCGAGGACCCGCCTCGATGAGGCATACGCGCGTCGAGGGATTCTCCGAAAGGCGGGCGGCGACCACGCAGCCCGCGGACCCCGCCCCGACGACAATGTAATCGAACGTCTCCCCCTTGGGCGGCGCCGGTGCCACGCGGCTCTCCGTCAGTCTGCCGCCGAGATCACGATGTCCGAGAGCTTCTGGAAGCGCTCCACGTTGGCGTTGCTCTCCATCACTCCGGCGGACAGGCACACGAAGGTCAGGTCGCGCTCCGGATCCAGCCAGAAGAGCGTCGTGCCGGCGCCGTAATTGCCGTACGTACCCGGCGAGGCCAGCGTGCCGAACAGGTGGTGACAGATGGCCGTACCGCGCAGCGCGAAGCCGAGCCCGATGCATGCCGGCGTCGGCGCCCAGCCACGCGACTTGCTCCGCTGCAAGTCGAGCTCGTTGGGCT
>JASHTA010000137.1 GCA_030040795.1 Gammaproteobacteria bacterium
CTTGCCCTCCGTGCCGGCCTTGGCGGTGATCGTGAGGCGGAAGTCCTTCAAGCCCTCGGAGCGGTCCCCGGCGGACTGGAGCTGCTCGTGCGCGACACGCTCGAGCTCGGCGCGGCGCGCCTCGAATTTCGCGACGTTGTCCGGCGTGGCGAGCGTCGCCTTGCCCTGCGGAAGCAGGTAGTTGCGTCCGAAGCCCGAGCGGACCTTCACCCGATCGCCGATGTTGCCGAGATTCGAGACCTTCTCGAGAAGAATGACTTCCACGGCGCGAACCTCAGTGCTGATCCGTATAGGGCAGCAGCGCGAGGAAGCGG
This sequence comes from Gammaproteobacteria bacterium, assembly GCA_030040795.1. Classification (GTDB taxonomy): domain Bacteria; phylum Pseudomonadota; class Gammaproteobacteria; order Steroidobacterales; family Steroidobacteraceae; genus JASHUC01. Next base: position 315 of record JASHTA010000137.1, read on the forward strand.
GCGCGCTTGATGGCGGTCGCAAGCTGGCGCTGATAGAAGGACTTGGTGCCCGTGATGCGGCTCGGAACGATCTTGCCCGTCTCGGTGATGTAGCTCTTCAACGTGGCGAGATCCTTGTAATCGATGTACTTCACGCCCTCGGCGGTGAAGCGGCAGAACTTCTTGCGGCGCGAGAACCGGCTCATGACATGCTCTCCGATTGAGTGCCCTCATCGTCGTCGGACGGAATGGGCTCCTCGCGAGCGCGCTCGCGGCGCCCGTTCCCCTCCTCCTCCTCGGCCCGCGCCATCGGCGACGGCTCCGTCACGGCGGCGTCCATCTTCACGACGAGGTGCCGCAGCACCGCATCGCTGAAGCGGAAGGCGCCCGTGAGCTCATCGAGCGTCTTGCCGTCGCACTCGATGTTCATGAGCACGTAGTGCGCCTTGTGCACCTTGGCGATGGGGAACGTGAGCTGGCGCCGCCCCCAGTCCTCCAGCCGATGTACGCGGCCATTGCCCGCTGCGATCATCGACTTGTAGCGCTCGATCATCGCCGGGACCTGCTCGCTCTGATCCGGATGGACCAGGAACACGATCTCGTAATGCCTCATGTGTCCTCCTCACGGAAATGCCCTTCGGACAAGGCCACCCGGAGCGAGGCTTGCGCCGGTGTGGCAAGGAGATTCGGGCCGGCGCCGCTGCCGGCGCGAGCCCACCCCGTCTCTCGAGCGGGGCCCCACCTCTTCTCAAGCGGGGCCCGCCTCTCAAGCGGGGGCGCGCAGCATACTCAACCGGCGGCCGGATCGCAATGGCCCAAAACGAGCGCGTTCATTGAGAATCAAACGCTTACGGCTGCTTTGTCGCGCGCTGTCGCGTCGCCTCGTAGAGCAGCATGCCGGCCGCGACCGAGACATTGAGACTCTCGACCGCTCCGAGCTGCGGTAGGCGCACGGTGAAATCGCAGTGCCGGCGGGTCAACTGGCGCAACCCGCTTCCCTCCGCTCCCAGAACCAGCACCGCCCCGCCGGTGAGATCGACCTCGTGCGCCAGCCGCGACCCCTGCGCATCCGCGCCGAAGATCCACAGCCCTGCGTGCTTGAGCAGGCCGAGCGTGCGGACGAGGTTGGTACAGGAGACAAACGGAGTCGACTCCGCGGCGCCGGCCGCCACCTTGCTAGCCGCCGGCGTGAGTTGAGCGGCGCGGTCGCGCGGTGCGATGACCGCGAGCACGCCGCAGGCATCGGCCGTGCGCAGGCAGGCGCCGAGATTGTGAGGATCCTGCACCCCGTCGAGCGCGAGCACCAGGGGCGCGACCGCTGCCTCGAGCGCGGCGAGCAGATCGTCCTCCGACCACGGGGGCATCGCGGCGATCTCCGCGGCAACACCTTGGTGCGCAACGTCGCCGACCATTCGCCGGAACGCTTCCATGCCCATCCGCTCTACCGGCCGATCGAGTCGGCGGGCCGCCGCCTCGATCTCCCGTGCCCGGGCATCGTCCCGGCGCTCGGCGAGGCGCACCTGAAGGACACGGTCCGGATGGCGCGCGAGAATCGCCCGCACGGCGTGCAGGCCGTACACCCATTGCGTGGCGCTCAAAGATCACTCCTCAACGACCGCTCCTCGACGAGGCCTCCTCACTCACCCTCGTCCTCCGCAAGATCGAGGTCGATCAGGCCCTCGATGGGATTGACGGCCGTCACCCTCACCCTGATGTGGCTACCCGCGCGGAGGCGGCGTCCCTTCCGGCGCCCAACCCATGCGTGGCCGCTTTCGTCCATCATGTACTCGTCATCGCGCAGATTATCGAGGTGCAGCAGCCCGTCCACCGATACATCGAGGATCTGCACGAAGCAGCCGAACTCCACCACCGTCGTGATGAGCCCCGCGAAGGTCTGGCCGGTGCGCTCGCGGAGGTAAGCGCACTTGAGAAAGGTGGAGACGTAGCGGTCGGCTTCGTCCGCCCGCTTCTCGAGGCGCGAGAGGCTCTCGCCGCTCGTGGCAAGCTCCTCCGTCGAATAGCTCGCGCCCGTGCCGTCCCGCGCCTCGATGAGCGCCTTCAGCGTCCGATGGACGACCAGATCCGGATAGCGGCGAATGGGCGAGGTGAAATGCGCATAGTGCGTGAGCGCGAGGCCGAAGTGCCCGATGTTCGCGGGCTGATAGAGCGCCTGCGGCATCGCGCGGACGATGAGCGACTCGACGAAAGGGCGGTCGGCGGAAGACCCGACACGCCGCACGAGCGACTGAAAGTCGTGAGGCGTCGGCGCCTCCGGCAGCTGCGCATCGATGCCGAGTACCCGCAACGTCGAGACCAGACGGTCGAGCTTCTCGGCCTCGGGCTGCCCGTGGACCCGGTACAGGGTCGGCGTGCGTGTGTGCGCGAGCTCGCGGGCTACGGCGATGTTGGCGAGGATCATGCATTCCTCGATCAGCCGATGCGCGTCGTTGCGGGCACGCAGCTCGACGGCCCGGATCCGCTCCTCTGCGTCGATCTCGAACTCTGCCTCGGACGCGTCGAAATCGAGCGCGCCGCGACGCGTCCGGGCTCGATGCAGGATTCGGTATACGTCGACGAGGGGAGCGAGCTTGTCGATGAGCGCCGCCCCGAGCTCCTCGCGAGCCTGCCGCTGGCCCTCGAGGAGCGCGGCCTGCGCGAGGGTATAGGTGAGCCGGGCCGCCGAACGCATCACCGCCGGATAGAAGCGCGCCGACTTGAGCGCGCCACGGTGCGTGAGGATCATGTCCGCAGCAAAGCACAGGCGGTCGACCTTCGGCGCGAGCGAGCAGAGATGGTCCGACAGCGCAGTCGGGAGCATCGGCAGCACGCGCGTGGGAAAGTACACCGAGGTGCCGCGCTCCACGGCGGCCGAATCGAGGGCCGATCCCGGCCTGACGTAATAGCTCACATCGGCGATGGCGACGATCAGCCGGAAGCCCTCCGGACACGGCTCCGCATAGACCGCATCGTCGAAGTCGCGCGCGTCCTCGCCGTCGATCGTGACGAGGGGCAAGCCGCGCAAGTCGGTGCGCCGCGCAGCCTCGCTCGGGTCGACTCGATCGCCGAACGACTGCGCCTCGCGGAGTGCCGCGGCCGGAAATTCCGTAGGCAGATCGAACCGCGCAATGGCGGACTCGGTGGCGAGCTCGACGGGACGGTCCGCGTCGAGGCGCTTCTCGATGCGTGCGTGCGCCGGGCCGCTGGCGCTCGCATGGCGGGTGATCCGCGCAATTACCCAGTCGCCGTTCCGCGCGCCGTTGAGCTCCGAAGGCAGGATCGAGCACCGTAGCTGCAAGCGCCGGTCGGCGGCGCTCACCCACGCCTGCCGTCCCTGGATCTCCAGCGTTCCGAGAAAGGCATTGACGCCGCGATCCAGCACCTCCTCCACCTCGCCGAGCCAGCGATCGCTGGCATCGCGTGCGAGGCTCACCCGCACCCGGTCGCCATGCATGACACCGCGCATCTGTCGCGGAGGCAGGAACACACTGTCTTTCAAACCCTCGACGCGCACGAAGCCGTAGCCCGCGCGGTGCGCGCTTACGGTGCCTTCCGCCTTGCCGCCGGCCGAGAAACCGCCGGAGGAGCGAGCGTGGCGCGCTGCGGAGTGCGTCTTGATCTGCGCGCGCCCGGGCGGGCGAGCCGTGCGCGCCGCAGCGCCATGGCGTGACGGACGCGTGGCCTTGCCCGAGCGGTGGCCCGAGCCGTGCTCCGAACGCTGCCCCGAACCCTGCCCCGAACCCTGCCGATCGCGGCGCCCGAATCGACCTCTTCGTGCCCTCAATTGACAGCTCCCGACCCCCTGCGTACATTGCGCCGCTCCTCGAGGCGGTCGCGCCTCGACGCAGCATTCCGGCGTCTTGCCCAGGTGGCGGAATTGGTAGACGCACTAGTTTCAGGTACTAGCGGGTAACTCCGTGGAGGTTCGAGTCCTCTCCTGGGCACCA
>JASHTA010000138.1 GCA_030040795.1 Gammaproteobacteria bacterium
TGTTTTTTGCCAGATACCCAGCACACGCTCGACAATTTTAAGCAAGAGATCGGTCACCTTGTAGCTCGCATAGATATATACGAGCAGGCTTCCTGAGCTTAAGCCAATCAACTTCGCGCTTCCGCTCTGCTCACCCGATAGCTCGCTCAATCCGGCAAGCAGTTGATCGATGAAGTGAAGCTCCTTTTCTGCGCCACGCAACGTAGTCGTATCTATAGTGCCAGGCAGCAGGAAGGCGACTTCGGCACCTCCTTGCGGAAGCTTTGGTTGGTCGATGCCAAAAGCACCGAGCTGGCTTACCAGTTGAGTCGCGTCTATGATCTTTTTCTGTTGTTCCGCGTGCAATGCTTGAAGCTGTTGCAACACATCGGTCCGAAGCAATCTGTTGGCGGTGATAATCCCGTCTATGCGCTTACGGAGGCCGATACCCACAATCTGTGATAGCCCGGTCTGATCTAAAATCTGCCGCCGGGTTGGAGGCCAAGAATTGCTCGGGTAATTAGCTAGCGATGTATCGAGCTGAGCTAACAGGTTCTTGAACGTCTGCTCGTGGGTCTGGTTGGTGGGTTGATTGATCATGTTCTGCACCGCGGTCACCAGCTGCCCCGTGGTGCTAATTAGGCCTTGGGCAGCGGCTTCCGCTACTACATCGCTCAGGACCTGAACGAGTCTTCCCGCGTCCATCAACGCCCCCCTCGATTCCGTGCAAATTCAGTGCAACGGCATACTCCGCCGCACGCGCCGCCCCACATTGGGGCTCAGCTCAAGGTTTTCAAGTTGGGCGTATAATCAACCACTTACGGCGCTGACCGTAGAGCCTCGCGGAGTAGTCCGGAGCAGGGAGCGCGTCTCATAATCCCTTGGTCCTTGGTTCGAATCCAAGCAGGCCCATGAGTTTCAACAGGTTGCGATTTGACAGTGGGGCGATTGTCTAAGCGTCCAAGAGGATTCTTAGACAGTCGGGGGAATCGCCGGCTGCGGCGGCTTCATCGCGCGAGAGAAAGCCCTCATAAGAAAGCGGAGTGACCCCTTGTCGGGCATTTTCATCAGCTACCGCCGCAGCGACAGCCCGGACGCCACGGGCCGTATCTACGATCGCCTCGTCGGCGAGTTCGGTAAGGCGCAGGTGTTCAAGGATGTGGATTCGATTCCACTGGGGCGGGATTTTCGGGGGCATCTGAACGACATTGTGGGGAACTGCGGGGTGATGCTCGCCATCGTGGGTCCACACTGGACGGAGGCGCGCAACCCGGCGGGGCAGCGGCGGCTGGAGGATCCGGATGACTTCGTGCGGATCGAGCTCGAGACCGCGCTCGCCCGCGACATCCCGGTGGTGCCGGTGCTGGTCGGTCATGCGCAGCTGCCGGTCGCCGCAGATCTGCCCGGGTCCTTGGGCTCGCTGGTGTTTCGCCAGTCGATCGCGGTGCGGCCGGACCCGGACTTTCACAACGACGCGACACGCCTGGTGACGGCGCTGCGGGCGATCCTGGACCCGGAGGCGGCAGCAGCAACAGCAGCGGCAGAGCAAGCGGCTGCCGCGATCACACGGCCTACCGCAGCGACGAGCGCGCAGACGGCTCGACGGCGGGACTGGATCATTGCCGCCATGGCGATTGTTATCGCCGTGTTGTTGGTTCCCACAGTGAGGTATCTGCGCGAGACGCCGCCGCCCGAAATGCGCACCGAGATCGTCACACCCGCCACGCTCGACCCCGACAGTTTCGCGCTCTCGCCCGATGGCCGGCAGATCGTGTTCGTGGCCTCAGGGGATGGCGCCTCGCGCCTGTGGCTGCGGTCGATGGCGTCGACGACGGCGCAGCCGCTTGCCGGTACGGAGGGCGCAACCCGTCCTTTCTGGTCCCCCGACAGCCGCTCGATTGGCTTCTTCGCTGACGGCGCGCTGAAGCGCCTGGATCTGGGCGGCGGGGCGCCGTACACCCTGGCGCCTGCGCCTGTCGAGGAAGGCGGGACATGGAATGCGGCGGGCGTCATTCTGTTTGGGCCGCACGCAGGTACTCCCTTGATGCGCATCTCCGCCACCGGGGGCGCGGCGCGGGCGGTGACCACGTTGAAGACAGGACAGAGTATACAGGGCAGACCCTTCTTCTTGCCCGACGGGCACCATTTCATATTTGGTGTGTTTGGATCTTCGGACGCGGGTGGGATCTACCTGGGCGATCTGACCGGGAGCGCTGCGACGCGGCTGACGAACGCGCTGAGCAGCCCGGTGTATCTGCCCGCCGGCTGGATGCTGTGGCTTACGGATAGCGCGATCGTGGCCCAGCGGCTGGATGTGGGGAAGGCTGCGCTCACGGGTGCGCCGGTCACGCTGGCCGTCGGTCTGCCGGCAGGGGGAGGTGTCAACTCCGTGTCCGTGTCGGCGACTGGGCTGGTGGCTTACCGGGTCGGTGCGGCCAGCCAGCGTCAACTCATGTGGTTCGACCGCTCGGGCGCCGCGCGCGGCAGCGTCGGTGCCCCGGATGGCACTCTATATGCTCCACGTGTCGCGCCGGACGGCCGACGCGTGGTGGTCGCGCGCAACACAGCGCAGGGCGCGAATATCTGGCTGCTGGATGGTGCCCGCAGGAGCCGCCTGACGTTCGGGGCGCATATTGACTTCTACCCCGTGTGGTCCCCCGACGGCACGCGGATCGTGTTCGACTCCAACTCGTCCGGCGCCTACGAGCTTTACCAGACGCTCGTGAACGGGGCGGTGGGTGACGCGCAGCCGCTCCTGAGCTCAGGGCAAGTCAAGATACCGGGGTACCCGACCAGCTGGTCGCCGGACGGCCGATTCCTGCTGTATACGAGCAGCACCCCGCAGACTGGCGCGGACCTCTGGGTCGTCCCGATGGTCGGAGCGCACACGCCCTCGGCGTTCCTGAAGACGCCGTTCGACGAGGCAAACGGTGTGTTCTCGCCGGATGGGCGGTGGGTGACGTACGAGTCGAACGAATCCGGGCGATTCGAGATTTACGTCCGCCCGTTCCACCCGCCGGGCGCCCAGGATTCGGAGGCGACCTCAGCTGCCGTGCAGTGGCAGGTGTCCACCGCGGGCGGCATTGATCCCATGTGGCAGCCGGACGGCAAGGAGATCGATTACATCGACCCGTCGGGGGCGATGATGGCGGCGCCGATCACCGCCAGCGGCACCACGTTCGCAGCGGGCACGCCGGTGAAGCTTTTCCAGACGCACATTGTCGGTGGTGGCGAGCATTCAGCGGGTGGGCGCGAATATGACGTCGCCCCCGACGGGCGCTTCCTCATCGACACGGTGTCGGAGAGCGCCGCAGCGCCGATCACGCTGATCCAGAACTGGAATCCGGAGGCAACTGCGCAATGACCGGCGTCCGCCGAGGCGACACGTGACTGATCACCGAACCGCCTGCAGCTTGCGGGCACGGGTGTACCGCTCACGCAGCTGACCGATGTGAGTCGGCTCAGGTCAATCCATATCCGAGCGTGCTCGCACTATGCTTCAGAACATCGAGGAGCGCATCGTCGGTCAGCGACCGGTTAAATAGGGGCGCAACGGGTATAGCCGAGCGAGTTCGCTCGTACAGCGCGACTGCGGGGGCATGGCCATTCATCGAAGAGGCATAAAGGATGCCTTCGCTCTGCGGGTAGGCGGCATAGACGGCCTGCGACCAGGCGCGAGCGCGCTTGCGGCTTCCTGAGTTGATGGCTGTGGAGGCGCCGAGCCGGGTGGTGAATGCGCCGGTAAAGTCGAGCAGCGAGACACCACGCAAGAGCTCGAAAACGGCCAGCCAGGGGGCATTGCGCACGCGATCGATCTGCCGCGTCATCTGGAAGACTTCCGCCACGCAAGTGTCGACGTGTACGGCGCAATAGAGGATGGCCCTCTCCTGC
>JASHTA010000139.1 GCA_030040795.1 Gammaproteobacteria bacterium
CTGGCCGCCGTACGCGCCTGCGCGGCGTCGAGCTCGCCGAGGGCGTGCAGCTTCTCCCGTGCGAAGTGGCGCACCGTCTCGAGTAGCGCGTAGCGAGGGGGATCTGCCGCGACGACGCTGATGAGCGAGCGATCGACTAGACATCCGATCACGTCGATCGCCTCGGCCTCGTCCATGCCCGTATCCGCCGCGCAGCGCGCGGCCGCGGCGAGCGAGAAGCTGCCCGCAAAGGCGCTCAGGCGGCGAAGCGCACGCTGCTCGCGCGCGTTGAGCAGCCCGTAGCTCCAATCGAACGCGGCCTGCAGCGCGCCGTGGCGCGGTTCGGCGACCGATGCGAGCCTCAGCAGGCGGAATCGATCGTCGAGATGCTCGAGCAAGGCCGTGAGTCCGAGCGCTGGGATCCGCGCGGCGGCCAATTCCAGCGCCAGCGGGATTCCGTCGAGGCGCCGACACACTTCGGTCACGAGCGCGGCATTCGAGCGCGTGAGCTCGAAACGCCGGTCGACCGCCGCCGCGCGCCGAGCAAACAGCTCCACCGCTGCGGAGCGAGTGGCCTCATCGCAGGACGCGTTCCGCTCCGGAACGGGCAGGACACCGAGCCGGTACACCACTTCGCCGGTAATGCCGAGAGGCACCTGACTCGTGAGCAGCGCACGCACGGCGTGCATCTGCGAGAGGAGCGCCGGAAGCTGATTAGCCAGGACGCTCCTCAAATGCTCGACACAGTCGAGGATCAACAGCAGCGGGACGTGCTCGAGCGCCCGTGCGAGCGCTACGAAGCCGTCGACTCCCTCCGGCAGCGAGACTCCAACCGAGAGCGCGATCGTCGAGGGCACGTGCTGCGCTTCCTGCACGCCTCCGAGCGGCACCCACGCCACCGCACCATCCGATTTCTCCGCCTCTCGCGTGAGGAGCTCCTGCGCGAGCCGTGTCTTGCCCACTCCCGCAATGCCGACGAGCGTGATCAACCGGCTGCGCGTGAGAATCATCTCGAGTTCCCGCAGCTCTTCCTCGCGGCCGATGAGCGCAGAGAGCGGGCTCGGCCAGGAGCGGCGCGGCATGATTCGCCGCGGCTCATCTCGTACGGCGACGACCTCCGGTGAATCAGGCGCAGCTACGGCCGTGACCGCCAGCTCGAGGCGATAACCGAATCCCGGCACCGTGCGGATCGCTCCCGCGCCGAGCACCCGCCTGAGACTCGCGACCTGTGCCGGCAGATTGTTCTCGTCGACAATGACCTTCGGCCAGACTCGCTCGATCAGCGTGTTCTTTGAAACGAGCCGCCCGGCATTCTCGACCAGAACGAGCAGCAGATCGAAGGCACGCGCGCCGAGCTCGAGCGGCTTGCCGCCCGACAACAGGCTTCGCTCGGATGGAGCGAGCTCGAATTCTCCGACGCGTATGCGGTCCACGCGCTGCGCCCCTTCTCACGACTCGAACGGAGCCCTTTCCCCCCAAACCAATATAGCCGAGAGCCGAGCGCGGTTATAGCAACGTTTCACGCACACTTCAGTCCGGCTTCAAGATTCCGCGGCTCGATTGTCCGATCCTTTCACCCGCACACCGAACGACATACGGCAGTGCATCAGAAGCGTATCCATATACTCAACCGATGGGAGATCGTCATGAACAAGCTGATCGTCATTCTTGCCTCGTGCCTCGCCTGCGGAACCTTCACGGCTTCGCATGCCGATACAACCCTCAACGCACCTCGCTCGGTCGTGGTGCATTTCGGAGATCTCGACACTGCGACTTGGTCGGGGGCTGCGGCGCTCTACAAACGCCTCGACGCGGCGGCGCACGAGGCCTGCCAAGACCTCGAGCCGAACGGACAACTCGGACTTCGGCCTCTCTATAAGAGCTGCCTGCAGTTCGCGATTTCCAACGCAGTAGCCGCCGTCGACCGTCCGATACTCACGAAGTACGCGATTGCGCGCGGCGTGATGTCCCGGCCGGTTACACGGGCTTACTTTGCGAATGCCGCGAGCAAACGGCCGATCCGCATCGCGCAGCGATGATGGCCACGCCCTTTGAGGCGCGTAAGATATTGAAAAAATTAGTAAATTTGTCGAAACAAGGGGCCGCCGCGCCGCGTTTAGAAAATTTTCATGGAGACTTCAAGACGCGGCCCCTTGCCTGCGCGACACTGCGCTTAGAGCGGGCGTAGCGGGAGTAGTACCTGCTGCGCCCGCTGCGTCCGCAGAGCCATTCCGAAGCAGAACACCACGAAGGAGACCGGCATGCCGAAATTCGTCATCGAACGCGAGATCCCGGGGGCGGGAAAGCTGAGCGCCACCGAGCTGAAGGCGGTGTCGAAGAAGTCGCTCGGAGTGCTGAGCAGTCTCGGACCGAGCATCCAGTGGGTCCAGAGCTTCGTCACGGCGGACAAGATCTACTGCGTCTATCACGCGACGGACGAGTCGCTCGTGCGGCGGCACGCGGAGCTCGGCGGGTTTCCCGCCAACAAGATCTCCGCGGTGACCACAGTCATCGACCCCGCAACCGCCGAGTGAGTCCGAATGCCGCGGACGCCGGAGCGCGTCCGCGGTCCAATTTGGGTAGCCCCACGACCCAAATTGGGTAGTTTCTCCGATTCACTGCGACCTCCCGGCCGCACCATCGTCGGCCCACAACCAAAACCCTCCGGGAGGAGATGCCAATGAACGGTCTGTACAAGAGTTTGTTGGCGCGTCCGACTCAGGCCCGTCAGATCAGGTTGATCACGCTCGGGGAAGCTCCATCCGCTGCTCCGATGGCAACCCTGGCGCTGGCAGACGTGAGGCTCGGCAGCTCTCGTGGGCTCACATGCGCTCCCCCATAGAGCTGGCTGTGCGCTCTGGCGACGGCCTGCGCCCGTGAGGGAACGCCGAGCTTCGCCAGGATCGCCGAGACGTGATGATCGACGGTCTTTGTTGAAACGAACAGGCGCTTCGCGATCACCGAGTTTCTCAGCCCGTCGGACAACAGCGCGAGAATCTCGGCTTGGCGCCGCGTGAGCCCGAGCGGATGGCGACGAGTCGACGGTCTTGATCCTCGCGGAACGCCGCGAACCGCCTGCAAGCGCATTCGCCTGCGCAAGGCGCGCGTCGCCGGTACGGCACCCATTTGCTCCAGGATCGCGAGCGCCGCACGTTGCTCGGACTCTGCGCCGTGCCACGCGAGCAGGCTCGCGTACTCATAAGGACAACCCAGAGCCTTCCACCGACGTGCCGCGCCGCGCCAGTCGCCCCCGATCTCGAGCGCGTAGGGCTCCTCGATGTCCGTTGGCGGCGCCCGAAGCGCACCTATCCTCCAGAGCCAGACTGCGAGCTCGCCCTTCACCCACGGATCATGCCTGGAGCAAAGGAGCTCGTACGCAGGCTCGGCCTCACGGGCGACGCTCTGCCGGTCGCCTGCGAGCCATGCGGCCTCGGCACGCATCGCTGCGAGCGCCGCCAGGTGTTGCGGCTCGGCCGTCGCACCTTCAAGTGACCTCGCCTCCTCCAGGGCTGCAGGCTCTTCGGGTTCGCCGCGCCGTATTCGCAGATGGGCTTGGATCCGCAGGGCGCAAATGCGTGTACTCGGCGCCGTGCAAGCACTCCTCAATAGGGCTTCAACGTCCGGGCTTATTCCGCTCCAGTCTCCCTGCTCGAATCGGAGGCGCGCACGGCAAGCGAGAAGATCCAGGCCGAATGAGTCGAAGCCCTGCGCGGCGCAGTAGTCCAGCCCCTCACTCACATAGAGGCACGCTTGGCCATATCGGCGCCACGCGACGGTCATTGCGGCGAGCCTTGCGTAGGCGCGAGCGACTTCCTCCCGGTAGGCGCCGTGCAGCGCGAGCTCGAGACCGCGCTCGAGATCGGTCCAGCCCGAGCTATCTCCGGCAAGGAGTCGCGCGATGCCGAGGGTCGTCAGCGCGTGACTCAGCGCCGCGCCGTCCCCGAGCGCTTCAGCCAGCGCCACGGCACGCTGCGCCCAGTCGAGCGCCGAGTCCGCTTTGCACCATTCCAGGTCGTGCTCTGCCCGATTGCAATAAGCCAACGACAGCTCCGCTTGCGGCGCCAGGGCTTCCAGCATCTCGACCGCCGCCACGCCGTATTCGCTCGCCGCCGCGAGATCGCCTGCGTAGCGACTCAGGCACGAGAGCCATCGCAGAGCGTCGC
>JASHTA010000140.1 GCA_030040795.1 Gammaproteobacteria bacterium
AGCGTCGGGAAAAGCCGCCAGTCCGCCTCCGTCTGGCGCTCCCCGAGAAGATAAGGCTGCCGCAAAAGCCTCGCCTCGATCCAATCCAAGGTCTCGAACATGCCGCGCACGGCTTGCTCGTAGGGCTCCTGGCGCACGGCGAATCCGCACCGATAGGCCCCGTTGTTGACATGATGATAGATGCGCTCGTTGAGCGCGTCGATTTGCGGTGCGAGGTCTGCCGGGTAGTAGTCGGTGCGGTCGCCGGTGAAGTCGGCGAACTCGCGATTCAACATGCGGATGATATCGGAGGATTCGTTGTTGACGATCTTCTCCATCTTCTTGTCCCACAGGATCGGGACGGTGCAGCGGCCGGTGAAATTCGGAACCGCCTTTCGATAGACATCATAGGCAAATCGCGCACCAAATAGCGGATCGGGCGTCGGAAACGCCCACCCGCCCTCCCCTAGCGCGTGATGAACGTAGGACGTCGAGATCACGCCCTCAAGCCTCTTCAGCTTGAGGAAGATCATGACGCGGTGACACCACGGACAGCCAAAGGCGAGAAACAGGTGATAACGGCCGGACGCGGCCTGGAAGCCGGAGCTGCCGTCGGCCGTCACCTGATGGCGGAAAGTAGACGCCGTTCGGTCGAACGACCCCGCCTGACCTCGAGTGTCGGTTGCATGCTCGTTCCACTCGCCATCGATCAACATGCCCATGGCTCAGCCTTTCGATCCTCTCCGATGCGGCGCCGGAGCCCTCGGGCACCCGGCGACGCGCAACCTACCGGATTTTAGAAAATTAAATGTTATATATCAATAATATATAATGTATTTCTCATGTTAATCTACGCTGTGGCCCTCGACAATCTCGGGGGCCTATTACTTACGACCATGACGCACGAGGCCGAGCGACTCGAGAGCGGTGGACGGTAGAGCTGATACGGGCCCCCCGACGCGCTGATCCGTGGCTCCGCCGCTACGGCCTCGGCGCCATGACCAGCACCGGCTTCACGACGGCACCTTCCGTGCAAGCCTTCCAGGCCTCGCCGATTTGCGCGAAGGAGAATTCCGCAACCAGCCGGTCGAAGGGAAAGCGGCCCTCGCGCCAGTAGTCGATCATCAGTGGGATCAGCACCTTCGGTGCGGCGCTGCCGCCCAGGATGCCTTGCAGCTTGCGGCCCGAAGCCAGCAAGGTCGCCATGTCGGGCGTCCAGCCTCCCCGAGGGCGAGTCACGAATCCTGCGGTACCTTCCATGGCGAGGCAGTCGGCGGCCAGCGCGAACACCTCTGCGGCGCTCGTCGTGTTGAAGCTGAACGTGAACCCGTCGCAGCCGATCTCTCGCAAGGCGCCGGCCGTCTTGTCGTCCGACGGGATCGCGTGAGTGGCGCCGAGCTCGCGCGCGAGCCTCAGGCGCTCCGCGGAGACATCGACGGCGACGATGCGCGATGCGCCGGCGATCCGTGCGGCCATGACCGCAGCGAGGCCGACGCTGCCGACGCCAAAGACGACGATGGATTCACCGGGCCGCAGCCGGAAAGCCTCGAGGACCGATCCCGCGCCCGTGATGATGCCGCAGCCGAGCGGACCGAGCAGACGCAGCGGCAGATCCTTTGAGACCTTCACTGCAGACCTTGCGGGCGCGACCAGATGCGTCGCGAACGAGGACTGGGCGAAGAACATGCCATGAACACGCTCGCCGCCTTGGCTGAGCGGCGAGGATCCGTCGGCTCGCTGGCCGCCGAAGCTGAGTTTCATGGCGTCGCGGCAATAGGTGGGCCGGCCCGCGCGGCATTTCGGGCACTCGCCGCAGGAGGCACCGCTCAGGACGACGTGGTCGCCGACAGCGAGCTCGCGAACGCCGCCACCCACAGCTTCGACGACTCCCGCACCCTCGTGACCGAGTACGATCGGCCGCGGTATGGGCACGCCGAGCCCGGCATGGCAGTACAGGTCCGTGTGACAGATGCCTGCCGCCACGACACGCACCAGCACCTCGCCCGCGCGCGGCTCCTCGAGCTCGAGCTCTTCGATCGTTGGATGAGACTGCCCGGCGCGCGAGACAGCCGCCTGTATCCTCAAGGTCGCTCTCCGGTCAAGGTCTGCAAGGTCTGCAAGATAGCACCGGAACGGCGCGATCTGTGACGGCTCGAGCGAGTTATTCGCGCTGGCTCGTCACGGTTGCGATCGATGCGCGATAGCCCCTCGGCAGATTGGGCGGAAGCGAGTTCGGCGCGAACAACCCCACCCGCTTGTGCTCGGGGCCGAGGACCGGGCTGAAAGACCCGACCACGGTGCACCGGTACGTCGCGATGAACATGGGTCGTCCAGGCGCCATCTCGAACAGGTACGTGTCCACCGGCGGTCCCACGCGTACCTCGATGGCGAGCTCCTCGAGAATCTCTCTGGCCAGACACTCGGCCGACGATTCGCCGAGCGAGATGCGTCCACCAGGCAGCTCCCATTCATCGCGCTCGTTGAGCAGCAGAACGACTTCGCCCCCAGGCGAGAAGACCACCCCTTTGATCGATACCGGAAACATGCGAGCCCTGCGCAGATCTTGGCGACGCCTGCGATTCTATGCTGTTGGCGCGAGTTGACATCATATTTTGATGTCGCTGCGGCTCCACAACCTCATCGCATCGCGCGGCGGTTTTCCTTATTCGACGACTGCATTTCGCTTTTGTGCTATTTTTTCGTTCGGCCAAACGCCGGTGTGTGAGCGTCGGCGAGAGCGGGCTGCGGCGCACGCTCTTCGAGGCCTGCGCCGCTTCGGATACACTTGACGGAAACGCAGCGCTCGGCACGCAGGTCGCCGAGAGAAGCTCAGTCAGATGAGCCGGATGCGGTGACGGGGGACCCTCATGAAGGCACGGGCGAAGATCAATGGAATGGACGTCCCGCGGTTTGAGACATTCTCGACCGCTGGATTGCCGCCACGGCGCAGAACGGCCTATTGGAATCGCGTGGTCAGGAGTGTGGTGAGCGCAGCCGCATTCGATCCCGTCGACCCGCGGAACTTCTCGGCCGAGTTGACGCGCGTCAGAATCGGCGACGTGTGGCTCGTGGAGGTGCGCCAGGATGCGGGCTCGCTGCGCATTCCCGCCTCGAAGGCGCCGCGCGAGTTCGGGCCCATGTGGACCATTCAAACGGTGCTCGAAGGCGAGTGCGTCGAGCGGCAGTGGGGACGCGAAACTCATCTGAAGCAGGGAGACTTTGCCCTGTATACCAGCGCGGCGACGAAGCCGTACGAGGCCATCCACCGGGCGCCCGTTCGAACGCTCGTGCTCGCGATGCCGAGACATGTGCTGCGCCGCTATCTGCCGCGCCCCGAGGATGTGGCGGCCATTGCGATGCCCGGAGATCGAGGGGTGAGCGGCTTCGCCTCGACTCTGCTCAGTCAATACTGGAGCCGGTGCCGCACCGAGTCGCCGGCGATGATGCGTCCGCAGGTCATGCACGGGATTCTCGAGCTCGTCGCGAGCTCCTACACGACGCTGCCCGAAGCGGGAAGCTGGGCGCCCTCGGCAGCGTCCCATCGGGCGCGAGCCGTCGCATTCATTGAGTCGCATTTGCTCGAGCCCGACCTCGCGCCTGGACGTATCGCCGATGCGCTGAAGATGACCACCCGGAATCTGCACTACGCCTTTGCGCACGAGCGCGAGACCGTCTCCCAGTACATCACGCGGCGCCGCCTCGAGGAGAGCGTCCGAGTCCTGATCACGCCCGAGGAGCGGTGGACGATGAGCGGCATCGCGCACGACTTCGGCTTCTACAGCGCGAGTCAATACGGCCGGGCATTTCGCCGGATCTTCGGGATGACGCCCGGCAAGTACAGGCACCGGCATCGCTCCGTAGGACCGTCCGCCCGCTCGCACGCCCCGGGGTCGCAGGAGCGCTAGGGCTCCGCCGCGAGTGGTGCAGGGCGAGCCTCCCGTCAGCCGATGAAAGGCAAGAGAGCTCGACGCAGCGCCGGCATCTTGCTCTACCGCGACGGCCCCGAGGGCCCGGAAGTCTTCCTGGTCCATCCGGGCGGTCCGTTTTGGGCGCGCAGGGATGCGGGGTCGTGGTCGATCCCGAAGGGAGAGCATGGCGAAGGCGAGGATCCGCTGCAGGCTGCACAGCGCGAGCTCTTCGAGGAAACCGGCGCCACCGCGTCGGGGCCGTTCATCGCCCTGCAGCCCATCAAGCAAGCGGGCGGAAAAATCGTGACGGCCTGGGCCGCTCGCGGCGATCTCGATCCGAAGCAGCTCCGAAGCAATACCTTCTCGCTCGAGTGGCCGCCGAAGTCGGGCGCGCGGCGCGACTTTCCGGAGGTCGACCGCGGCGCGTGGTTCTCCGTGGCGGAGGCGGCGGCGCGGCTGCTGCCCGCACAGCGGCCGCTGCTCCAGGAGCTCACCCGCACCCTCGGCACAGATCGAGAACATTCCAAGACAGAATAGACGGACCCGCCCCTTATGACGAAGGGGCCTCACCCGGCCCCGCCGTCAACCGACTGCTCCTCCGTGCGTTACAAAGATTCTCGGGACCGCCCGCCCGGTCGTGACAGGTGCCGACGCCCATGCGCACGATTCGTACAATCCTCGCTTCGATGGCGCTCACGTGTGCCTTGACGGCTTGTGCCACGTTGAACGTCAGGTCCAGTGTCAATTCGGCGCTGGCCAGCGCCGTCCAGTGCCGCACGGCCGCGTGGGCGGGCTCGTTCCGCGGCTCGAGTCCTCTGCGCAGTACCCTCGCCAATCCGGTCAATGAGGGCTTCCTGCGAGCCGCCATTGCCGCCCAGCTGAGTGCCAAGGGAACGCAGATGGTGACAGCCGGCGCGGATTGTCTCGTCGGCTACGGCATTGGCGCACGCAACGTGGCCGAGGGCGCCTACCCTTACTGGGGATGGGGTTGGGGATGGGGTCCGGGCTTCGGATGGTACGGCCCCTACTTCTACCGCGAGGGAATCATCGGCGTCGACCTCTACGATGCGCGCAGCCGTCAAGCCGTCTGGCACGCGACGGTCCATCAGGATCTCTTCGGCCTCACGGGCCAGAAGGCCGAACAGAGCATCGACGCCGCCGTTTCCGCGATCTTCACGAAGTACCCGGTGCGCCCCGGGCCGCAAGCCGGCAAAGTCTCGGGCTGAGATGGCATCGAGCTGAGACGGGATCGAGCCGAGCCGAGATCGGCCGAGTCGAGCCAGGTCGAGCCGAGTTAAAGCGGGCTTCGGCTGACGCAGTCGCTCAGCCGGTGCGAAGCCTCGCGATCGGCGCGCGGACTTCAACCGTCGCGCCCTCCTCCGCGAGAATTTCAACGAGCTCGCCATCCTCGGGCGCCGGCACCTCGACGGTCGTCTTGGCGGCCTCGACCTCCACCAGGACTTCTCCGCTCCTGACCGGATCGCCTACGGCTTTGTGCCAGCGCAGGATCTCCCCGTCCTTCATGCCCATGCCAAATTGCGGCAGCAGCACGTCGATGATGGCCACCGTTACGCTCCCGCGCTGCGGCGCGAGTCGCCGAGATCGAACCCGACCACGCGCCGGATGGCCTCCGCGATCCGGCTCTTGCTCGGAAAGAGGCGAGCTTCGAGCGGCGGGCTGAACGGGATGTGCGTGTCGGGCGTCGTGACGCGCAACACGGGTGCGCGCAATGCGCCGAAGGCCCGCTCGGCGACCAGCGCCGCGATCTCGCTCGCGGCGCTGCAGGTCCGATGCGCGGGATCCACAACGACGAGGCGGCCCGTCTTGCGTACCGACCTCAGAATCGTCTCGGCGTCGAGCGGAACGAGCGTACGCGGATCGATCACCTCGACCGACACGCCTTCCTTCGCGAGATCCGCTGCGGCGGCGAGGGACTGCGCGACGCATGCAGCGAGCGCCACGACGGTCACGTCGCGGCCTTCACGACTTACCGTGGCGCGACCGAGCGGCACCAGGAAGTCCTCGTCGTCCGGGATCTCCATCTTCGTCGACCAAAGACCTGCATCCTCGAAGCAGAGCACCGGATCGTCGTCACGCACTGCGGACTTGAGCAGACCCTTCATGTCGAGCGGATTCGACGGGATGATGACCTTCAGCCCCGGCACGGCCATCAGCATCGGATACGGCCGATCCGAATGCTGGGCGGCCGTCGAGTTGCCGTAGAACAGGCTGAGGCGCAGCACGAGCGGCAGGCGCGCCTGCCCTCCGTAGAGATAGCGCGACTTCGACACGATGCTGATGAGCTGATCCATCGCCGGATAGATGAAGGAGGCGATCGTCACGTCCACGATGGGACGCATGCCGACCATGGCGGCTCCGGCCGCGGCACCGATGAATCCCGCCTCGGAGATCGGCGTGTTGCGCACGCGCTCCTTGCCGAACGCCTCGACGAAGCCGGTCGTCGCGCCGAACAGATTGGTGGTGAGGTCCTCGCCCATCATGAAGACGTGCGGATCGCGCTTCATCTCCTCGAACTGGGCGTCCCGGACGGCCTCGAGAAAGCTTTTTCGCGGCATGGGGCTCTCCGATCCGTGGCGGTGTCAGCCGCACGCGAGGGGACTTTGCGGCAGCGGCACGCGCTCGCCGAAGACGTCGTCGAAAGCTTCCTCGTACGAGGGGAACGGACTCGATCGGGCGAACTCGACAGCGTCGGCGACGCTGGCCGCGACTTCCGCCTCGATGCGCGCGAGCTCCTCTTCCTCGATGGCCGCTTCGATCATCCGCGCCCGAAACAGTGCGATCGGATCGCGCCGGCGCCATTGCGCGAGCTCGTGTCCGCGATCGATGGCGAAGCCCGGACCGAGGTTCACTGCGTGGTCGGCATAGCGATAAGTCTTGGCCTCGACCAACGTCGGCCCTTCGCCGCGTCGAGCTCTGTCGACAGCCTGCAGCACGCGCTCGTAGACGGCGATGGCGTCCTGGCCATCGACGATCGCACCGGGTATCGCGTATGCCTTGGCTCGGTCGGCGACGTTCGCGACCGACATGACGGTGGAGGCGGGAGTCGTCGCCCCGTAGCCGTTGTTCTCGCACAGGAAGATGACCGGCAGGCTCCAGATCGCAGCGAGATTCAGGCTCTCGTGGAACGTGCCCTCGTTCGAGGCGCCATCCCCGAAGAAGCAGAGCGTGACCCGATCGTTTCCCTTGAGCTTCGATCCGAGCGCTGCGCCCACCGCGACCGGCATGCCCGAGCCGACGATGCTCGTCTCACCGAGGCTGCCGACCGAGAAGTCGGCCAGGTGCATGGAGCCACCCTTGCCGTGGCACACTCCGGTCTGCTTGCCGAAAAGCTCGGCCATCAAGGGCCGCAATGCGGCTCCCTTGCCGATCGGATGACCGTGGGAGCGGTGATTGCCCACCATGTAGTCATCCGGCCGAAGGGCCATGCATGCCCCGACGATCTCTCCTTCCTGTCCCGCCGCGGTGTGAAGCGCACCAGGGATCTCGCCCTTCGATGCGAGGCGCGACGCCTCATCCTCGAAGGTGCGGATGCGCACCATTCTTCGATAGATCTCCCGCCACAGCTCGCCATCGAAGTGCGCCATGACCGTCTTCCTCGAAAACACGGGATGCCGCAGCCATTTTGTGCAGCCTCCTCGCCGGTTTGCAATAATGAAGTCCCGCTCGCGATGCCCGACGATGGCCGACTGGAATCCAGCCCTTTACTCGCGCTTCGAGACTGAGCGCACGCGGCCGGCCGCGGAGCTGCTCGCGCGCGTTCCGATCGATGGGCCGCGATCGGTGGTGGACCTCGGCTGCGGTCCGGGCAACTCGACGGCCCTCCTCGCGAGACGTTACCCCTCCGCGCGCATTGTCGGCACCGATACATCTCCGGCGATGCTCGCGGCGGCTCGCGAGCGGCTACCGACCCTGAGCTTCGAGCAGAGCGATATCGCGGAATGGTCGGCCGCCGGGCCGATCGACCTGCTCTTCGCCAACGCCTCGCTCCAATGGGTCCCGGATCATCCGCGGTTGATTCCTCGCCTCCTCGGGGCGCTCGCCCCTGGAGGAGTGCTCGCGGTGCAGATGCCGGACAATCTCGAGGAGCCGAGCCACGTTCTGATGCGCGACACCGCGGGCGATCCACACTTCGCCTCCCTCATCGGCGATGCGCGCCGGCTGCGGATTCCCATTCTCTCCACGCAACGCTACTACGATCTCATCGCGCCCTTCGCCGAGCTCGACCTGTGGCGCACGACGTATTACCACCCGTTGGATGAAGCTGCCGCCATCGTGCAATGGCTGCGTTCGTCCGGCCTGAAGCCGTTTCTCGAGCCGCTCGAGCCGGAGCAGCAGGCACAGTTTCTCGCCGCATACGAGCGTAGGATCGAGGCGGCCTACCCTGCCCAAGCCGACGGTAAGCGCCTGCTCGCCTTTCCTCGGTTGTTCATCGTCGCCCAGCGACGCGTGCGTACGTCTTCCACGGCTGATAGGGCCTGACGTTGTCTAATAGTGAAACCGGTAGCGCAGCTCGGCGTAGATCTGGAACGGATCGTTCCAGTGGACACCGCCGAAGGTCAGGCTGTTGTCGGTGAGCAGGTGCCGGTTGGTGACGTTCAGGCCGGTGAGCGACACCGACAGATCCCGGGTGATGTAGCGGCCCACGGTCAAGTCGAGCACCACGTAGCTCGGCAGGTGGCTCGGCTCGTCGCTCGGCGGCGCCGCGAAGCCGTTCGACAGTCCGGAATTGGCCGAGACGTTGAGACCGACGAAGAACTGCTCCGGCAGGTCTGCGTTGTATCCGAGGTCCAGCGTGTTGCGCTGATCGTGATCGAGGGCAATGGCAGGGAAGCCGCAGGCCGTGCCGGCCACCAAGAGGCCGCCGGTGACGGACCCAAAGCAATCCGCGGTCTGGTTCGAGTAGGACAGGTGCACCTGACCGTACGGCCAGAAGGCCGGTGAGCGCACGGTGAGCTCGCGTCCCTCGATGAGCGCTCCCTGATCGGTGACCGGCAGGAAGAGGTTGGATTCGCCGAGCGGGTTGTGATCGAAGAAATTGCTCGCCTCGGTGACGAAGTAGTCTGCCTCGATGCTCCAGCCCTCGACCGGGATCGTCACGCCGAACTGGCGCTCGGTATCGCGCTCTCCGTGGAGCGGCAGGAAGGCCGTGTCGTTCGAGGTAGCGTAGGCGACCAAGGGTCCGGAGAGCGTCTCGAGCGGCGGAGCCTGGTAGTACTTGCCCCAGAAGGCGCTCAACACCCAGTTGAGGTGCGGCAGCAGAACGGTCGCGCCGAGCCGCGGATCCGTCGCGCTCTCGGTGAGATTGCCCTGGAAGTATGACTCGCGTACGCCCGCCGACAGGTTGAGCCAATGTGACGCCTCGAAGGTGTCCTGCACCCAGGCGGCAACGAGCCCTCCGGTCGGACTCTGCACTTCGTCGAGCGCAGGCGAGCTGCCGTCGGTGAACCCTAGGTTGAAATCGGCCTGATCCTGCTGGGCGAAGCCGTAAAGGCCGGCGTCGAGGTGATTGCGGCTGAAGCTCATCCGCAGATCCTCCTCGGCGCCCTCGTACTGCGAGCTGTGGTGATAAGTCGTGACCGTCGGATAGTCGCCGGCGCCCCCGTCGTAATCCGCCCGTTCGAAGTGATACATGACGGAGCTCGTGAGCACCGCGTCGTTCGCGAAAGTGTGCGCCCAGGAGAGCAGCGCGAAATCGTCCGCCTCACCCTGAACATCGCCGAACTGCCCGGTGCAGCCGGGGTCGTCGGCGAGCGGCACGGTGCAGTCCGGAATCTGGTAATCGTCCTGCCGCAACTGCGCGACGAAGCTCACCTCATCCTGCGCGCTCGGCTCGTACTGAAGATGGGTGAACGCCCCATAGCCCTGCGTTTGGTCGTGGATCACTTGGGACTCGGGAGTCTGAAGACCAAGGTCACTGCGATTGCCCTCGGCGCTCGCGTAGTACGCGAGATCGCCCGTGTGGCTCGCGACGCTCAGGTAGTCGTCAGTCTGGCCGAAATTCCCGGCCGTCGCGTCGAGCGCCGCCTGATCCGTGCTGCCGAAGCCGCTTTTCGGGATTACGTTGAAGATGCCGTAGGTACGATCGCCTTCGTCGGCCGCATAGCTGCCGCGCTCGGCGCCCAGGGTCTCGATATCCAGGGGGTCGATTTCCGGGGCGAGGTTCTCGGCGATGTTGGTGTTCGGGATCTCGACCCCGTCGATCAGCCAGCTCGTCTGATGACCGCCGCGCACGTGCAGCATGTCATGGGCTTGGTAGGCCCCCGGAACGTAGTCGGTGATGAGGGCGGAACTGTTGACGTTGCTCGCTCCCGGAGTGCTCTCGATGGCCTCCTGGCCCACGATCGTAATCGGCGTGACCGAGGCGACGATCGGCAGCCGGGCCGCTGTCACCGTCACCTCGGCGAGCGCGGAGGAAGGCCTCAACACCAAGCTCGCGAACGGAAAATAGCCGGCCTCCACCGTGATCGGCTGGCTGAGGGATACGAAGCCGCTCTGCGAAATGTTGAGCCGGTAGTGACCGATCGCGACGTTCGGAAAATCGAAGCGGCCCGTCGAATCCGTCTGCCGCCGCAGGATCGCGTGCGTGGCAGATTCGAGTACCACCGTCGCTCCTGCCACCGGCACACCGCCCTGGTCGCGGACGATGCCGGTGACGCTACCATAGGCTGCGGCCCAGCCGCGCGCCGGAAGAAGGAGCATCAGAAACAAAAGGAGAGCCACCCCGGAGGGGACCAGAGAGATTTCGGGCCGGCGGCGCGCACGCCCTGCCGACCCACTTATGTGGTGTGCCATGTGAAAGTGCTCCGGGCTCGCCCTGGGGGCGAAGCCCTTCAAATGCGGGGGACGGGCGCATGCCAGTCAGAGCGCGCTCGCCGAAACGCCCGCGCGTTCGCAGGCGACGGCGCAGGCACGTCAGGAGTCATGCGAGCGAGCGCACGTTCCCTCTCCAGGGCGACGTGCGCCGGCCGGCACGGGGATCAGGCGGGAATGGGCGGGGCGCGCGGCTGCGGGACGTAGACGAGGCGTATGCCGCTCACGCGCTGTCGCGGAGCGGCGGCGACCTCGCGGTAGACGGAGAGAGAGACGATGGGCGCGGCGAAGGCCGCAAGCGGGCCGTGGCCCGAGCCGCTGGTGAAGAGGCAATGATCGGAATGCGCTGGAGCGCCGCCATGGTGGTCGCCGCGGGGCGCAGTGTGCCCACCGCTCGGCCTGCCGGGCATTGCCGGCATCCCGGCCATGTCGGGCATGCCGGCAGCCCCATCGGGCACGCCAGCCCCAGCGGGCATGCCCTGCCCAGCCTGCGAGAGAAGCTGCGCCGGAAAGCCGTCGGGGCAGATGATGACGGTGAGCGGATGGCCGCTCGCGAGCATGAACCCCGCGGGTACGAGCGCGCGCAGCGCAAATGCCGCCAGCACGAGGCTGGCGATCGGCTTTCGAACGGCGAATTTGAAGAGACCGGCTCGCATCATCCGCCTGACGCTTCAGCTACGTCCGTCCCACTGCAATTTGATGACGCCCTGCTCGGCCGCAAGCTCGTCGAGGAGGGGCGGAGTCTCCGTTCTCTCGAAATGGCGTAGCTGGTTGATCTCGAAGACTAGCTCGCGGCGCGCGCCGCCGCAATCGAGAACACAGCGGCTTCCGGTGATAGAGAGGCCCGCCAAGTCGAGCCTGCGCCTGATCTCCGCCTCGCCGGGCCCGTTCGCATCGAGCTCGATCGAGAATTGCGCGCGGTACTC
The DNA here is from genome assembly GCA_030040795.1 of Gammaproteobacteria bacterium. Classification (GTDB taxonomy): domain Bacteria; phylum Pseudomonadota; class Gammaproteobacteria; order Steroidobacterales; family Steroidobacteraceae; genus JASHUC01. The sequence continues at coordinate 11,645 of JASHTA010000140.1, forward strand.
CCGCCTCATCAAGCCCTCGACCCATCTCAATGCCCACAATGCGAAGAGGCCGAGACCCGTCGTGATCATGCCGAGCCCGATTTGCCCGCCACCGAGGCACAGTCCAATGACGGTGACGAGCCACAACGTTGCCGCCGTCGTGACGCCCACTAGGATGTTGTCGCGCCTGAGAATGACACCGCCGCCGATGAAGCCGACGCCGGTGAGGATGCCGAGCGGCAGCCGCATCAGATCGTTCATGACGAACGAGTCGGCTGTTCGTCCTGCCGTTGGCAGCAGCATGTTCACCTGGATCATCGCCACCGACGCCGCGAGACAGACCAGGAGCGTCGTCCGCATGCCGGCCGCTTTCCCATGCTCGCTGCGGTCGTATCCGATGACCACGCCGGCCAGAACGGTGAGCGCGAGTCTCACGGCAACGTCGGTCCAGTCCAGCCGGGGCGCCAGTCCCGTCATCGGTCCTCCTCCCGTGTGGGCTCGCCGCAACAGTCGTGGCGAGTGTAGCAGCACCACTCTCCGCAGCGCTCGAGCTCGACTTCGTCACGGCCGCGGAAGATCGCCGCACGACTTTCAACCGACTAGTGTATATTGAGAATCATTCGTATTTGTGGTGGGTGAGTGGCGTTGCCGGTGAGCGAGCCTGTCTCGGTGGACGAGCCCGTCAAAGACATCCTGATCCCGCGTCGAGCCTCGATGTCCGGATGGAAGACGTTCCTTTTGGTCATGGGGCCGGGGCTCGTCGTCATGCTCGCCGACACCGACGTGGGCAGCATCATCACGGCCGCCCAGAGCGGTGTGCAGTGGGGATATCGCCTGCTGCTGCTCCAGCTGATCCTGATGCCGATCCTGTACATCGTGCAGGAGCTCACCGTTCGGCTCGGGATCTTCACCGGTAAAGGGCACGGTGAGCTGATTCGCGAGCAGTTCGGCCCCGTCTGGGCGTGGGTGTCCGTGACCGGCCTCGGCATTGCAACCGTCGGTGCGCTGCTCACGGAATTCTCGGGCGTCGCCGGCGTGGGCGAGCTCTACGGCGTGCCGCGCGCCGTCAGCCTCAGCGCGAGCGCGGCGCTGCTTTTGTTCGTGGTCCTCACCGGAGCCTACCGCCGTGTCGAGAGAGTCGCGATTCTTCTGGGCCTTTTCGAGCTCGCCTTCTTCCTGGTTGCCTACGACGCCCATCCGCGCGCAGCCGAACTCACCGGCGGGATCACTCAGATGCCGCTCGCCGACGGCCGCTACCTGTACCTCGTCGCCGCCAACATCGGCGCCGTGATCATGCCGTGGATGATCTTCTATCAGCAGTCCGCTATCGCCGACAAGAAGCTCCAGCCGCGGCACTACATCCACGCCCGCTGGGATACGGCCATCGGCTCGGTAATCACGCAAGCCGTCATGGCGGCAGTCCTCATTGCGACTGCGGCCACGATCGGCACCAAGGATATTCACGCGAGTCTCAACACCATCGGTGACATCACCCAAGCGCTCGTGCCGGCGCTGGGACCTCACATCGGCCGTACCGTCTTCGGGCTCGGAACCATCGGAGCGGCGATGGTGGCGGCGATCGTCGTGTCGCTCGCATCCGCCTGGGGGTTCGGAGAGGTCACGGGCTACCGGCACTCCCTCGAGCATCATCCGCTCGAGGCCCCGTGGTTCTACGGCATTTATGCCGCCGCGGTCATCGGCGGCGCGGTGATCGTCGGGCTGGTCCCCGACCTCGTCGCGCTGAACATCGGCGTGGAGGTCATGAACGCGTTGATGCTGCCCGTGGTGCTCGGATTCCTGGTGCTGCTCGCCTTTAGAGCCCTGCCGGCGGAGCGCCGTCCAAGAGGCGCCTACGCGTGGGTCGTCGTCTGCGTATCGGTGTTCACCGCCGGGTTAGGCGTCTACGGCGGGATCACGGGCGCTAATCTCTTTTGAGCGGCTGCGCCGGTCTCACGCGCTCGCGTGGCCAGGGTTCGTGGCCGAAGCCTCGCCGCTAGCGGCCCCTCGCCGCCTGCCAGACGTTGTTGCTCCGGTCCTTATCGGGCAGCACGTGGTCGGGATCAACGGTGACTTCGGTGACCGGCTGCGTGCTGTCGAGCCGCAGGTCGAAGCGCTTCTGCTGGATCCAGGTTTCCGCCGGCAGGCGAATCCGCTCGCTCGTGCCGTCCGCGAAGTCGATCTTCACGACGGCCGGCATCACCAGCCGGTCGAGATTGGCGAGGCTGACCACCGCACCCTTGTGCCAGTCCCCTGCGACGGGATGCGCGCCGTCGACGGCAAGATCGAGCGTCCAATTGTTGAAGTACCAGCCGCGCCAGAACCAGGAGAGATCCTCGCCCCCCGCACTGTCCATCGCCCGGAAAAAATCCGAAGGCGTCGGGTGGCGGTAGGACCAGTCGTGAATGAACTTGCGGAAGGCCCAGTCGAAGCGCTCGGGCCCCAGAATCTGCTCGCGCAGCAGCACGAGGCCCAGCGCCGATTTGAAATACGTGAGCGGGTGGCGGTATTTCTCGGCGATCTGATCGGCGCGCGTGAGCATGATCGGCGTGTCGGGGTCCTCGAGCAGAGGCAGGATCTCCTCGACCGGATTGCCGCCCCCGGGGGCGTACTCCGGATCGCGCTTGGGTCCGAAGACGCCGTGCTCGAAGTCCTCGGACTCGTACACGTCGATGAAGGTGTTGAACCCCTCGTCCATCCACTGATCGCGCCGCTCGTCGAAGCCCACCATCATCGGGAACCAGGTGTGCCCGATCTCGTGCGCGGTAAGCCAGAACAGGTCCTTGCCCGCGTCGCGGTAGTCGTCGAAGACGATGGCCGGATATTCCATGCCGCCGACGGAGCCCGCGACGGCGACCGCCGCCGGGTACGGATAGAGCGCCCAGCGCTTCGAGAAATGCTCGGCGGAATCCTTCAGGTACTCCGTGGCGCGGCCCCAGGCGCCCGCGCCCGCACTCTCGACCGGATAGAAAGACATGGCGAGCGGGGTCTTGCCGCTCGGCAGATTGATCCGTGCCGCGTCCCAGATGAATGCCCGCGACGCGGCGAAGGACGCATCGCGCGCCTGGTCGATGCGGAAGTGCCACGTCAGCGTGCCCTGCTGCGCCGGCCGGCTGCGCGGGTCCCCGATCTCCGCGGCGGTGCGGATCATGACGGTCTTGTCGCTCGCTCGCGCCTCGAGCAGACGCTTGCGCTCGAGCGCCGTGAGCACCTGCTCGGGATTCTGAAGCTCCCCGGAGCCGGCGACCAGCATGTCCCAGGGCACCGTCACGTAGTAGTCGAAATCGCCGTACTCGAGATAGAACTCGGTGCCGAGATAAGGCAGCGTGTCCCATCCACGCAGGTCGTCGTAGACCGCCATGCGCGGATACCACTGGGCGATGTCGAATATCTCGCCGTTGCGGGTCGGGATGTGGCCGGTACGGCCCCCGAACGCGCCGGGCACCGTGAAGTGATAGCGGATGAGGATCTTGAGCCGCCCTCCGTGCGGCGCGAGAGGCTGCGCCAGCCGGATCTGCATACGAGTGTCGGAGACGAGGTAGTCCGCCTTGGCGAGGCGGCCCTGGCGCTCGACCTCGACGGATTCCAGCACATCGCCTTCCGTCCCCTGGCCGCCGGCAAACGGCTGGCGCGGCCCGCCGCGGACGTACCGCGCGCGCGCGTCCTTGCGATAGATGTTCTGATCGAGCTGGACCCAAAGACTGTCGAGTGCCTGAGGACTGTTGTTGGTGTAGGTGATGACCTCATTGCCGCCAAGGCGGTCATCGGTGGGATCGAGCGTCGCGCGAATCAAATAATCGGCTCGGTTCTGCCAGTACTGGGGGCCGGGCGCTCCATTGCCGGCGCGATAGGCATTGACGGGATCGGGCAGCGTGAGCGGCGCGAACGTCTCGCGCGGATCGTAGGAGGAAGCCGGCGCCGCGACCGGCGCAGGAGGTACCGCTTGAGCCACGTCTGCGTGCGAGCCGCAGCCAGCCGGTATCGTCAGCGTGACGAGCGCGGCGCTGCACAGAACGCTTCTAAGCGTGGACATCGCGACGCGCCCGTGCCGCCAGGGACTGCCATTCATCGCGTGCTTGAGCGTCGTCAATGGGGAGCGACGCCGGAGCCCGTAGCCGCCGCCCGCAGCGGGGTTGCCGCCGGTGCCGGCTCGGTCCGAGCCTCGCGCTCCGGCAAGCTGCCCGCGAGGAGCTTGCGGATCTCCTCACCGCTCAGCGTCTCGTAGCGCAGCAGGCCCGCAGCCAGCGTCTCCAGCTCGCCACGGCGCGCCGTCAGAATGCGCTTCGCCTGGGCCACCGCGGCGTCGATCAACTTGCGTACCTCGACCGCGATCACCTGAGCCGTCTGCTCCGAGACGTTCTGCTGCCGGGCGACCGAATGGCCGAGGAACACCTCTTCTTGGTTCTCTGCGTAGGCCACAGGTCCCAGCTCATCGGATAGACCCCAGCGTGTCACCATCGTGCGCGCGAGCTTGGTCGCCTCCTCGATATCGCCGGCGGTTCCGGAGGTCACCTTGCTGCGCCCGAACACCAGTTCCTCGGCGGCCCGGCCGGCCATCGTGATCGCGAGCCTCGAGGTCATCTGCTCGAGCGTCATCGCGGTCTGGTCGCGCTCCGGAAGCTGTTTGACCATGCCGGTCGCACGGCCGCGTGTGACAATCGTCGCCTTGTGCACCGGGTCGGCCGCCGGGACGCCGAGCGCGACGATAGCCCGGCCACCCTCGCGATATGCGGTCAGCCGCCGCTCCTCCTCGCTCATGATATGTGTGCGCCGCTCAACGCCCATCGTCACCGTGTCCTTGGCGTCGTCGAACTCCGGCATGCCGACGGCGTTGTGGGCGCGCCGCGCGGCGAGCAGCGCCGCCTCGTTGACCAGATTCATCAGATCGGCACCCGAGAATCCGGGCGTGCGGCGCGCGATGGCATTGAGGTCCACATCGGGAGCGAGCGGGACCCCGCGCGTGTGGACCGCCAGGATCTGCTCGCGGCCGACGATGTCTGGATTGGACACGACGACCTGGCGGTCGAAGCGCCCGGGACGCAACAGCGCCGGGTCGAGCACGTCCGGCCGGTTGGTCGCGGCGATGAGAATGACGCCCGTGTTGGCCTGGAAGCCGTCCATCTCCACGAGCAGCTGATTCAGTGTCTGCTCGCGCTCGTCGTTGCCGCCGCCGAGCCCGGCGCCGCGCCGACGGCCGACGGCGTCGATCTCGTCCATGAAGATGATGCACGGCGCGCTCTTCTTCGCCTGGTCGAACAGATCGCGCACGCGCGAGGCCCCGATGCCGACGAACATTTCCACGAAGTCCGATCCCGAGATGGTGAAGAACGGCACGCCGGCCTCGCCGGCCACCGCGCGCGCGAGCAGCGTCTTGCCGGCGCCGGGCGGCCCGACGAGCAGCACGCCGCGCGGAATACGCCCGCCGAGCCGCTCGAATTGGTGCGGGCCGCGCAGAAAATCGACGATCTCGCGCAGGGCATCGCGCGCCTCATCGACACCGGCGACATCCGCGAACGTCACGCGGCCCTGCGCCGGCGTGAGCCGTCTCGCTCTGGACTTGCCCAGGCCTGCCAGGCGCCCGCCGGCGCCGGGCATGCGGCCCATGAAATAGATCGACACCACGACGAGCAGGATCATCGCCAGCATGGTGCCCGTTCCGGTCCAGGACGAGGGCGGTGGCGGAGGTGCCACGACCGTGATCGCCACGGCCTTGGCGCGCAGCGTTCTCACGAGGTCCGGATCGTCGGCAGCATAGGTGCGGAAGGGCGAATGGTCGGCGAGCACGCCGCCGATCTCGTGGCCGGACAGGGTGACGCTGCGGACCTGTCCCTTCTCGACGTCGTCGAGAAACTGCGAGTAAGAGAGATGTGTGAGGCGCGGGGCAGCCGTGTGCGCCTGATAGAGATTGATCAGCGCAATGACCAGCAGACCGCCGATCACACAGGCGGCGAAGATGGAGAAGCGCTTGTCAGTGGTGCTCATGGCGTACCGTCCGCCGCGGATAGCGGCGCGATCGAGCGCAGCACCCAGCGGCGGCCATTGGTCCGCAGCTCCGTCTGCGACAGCGGCAGGATATCGATGCGCCAGAACGAGGGCAGATCGGCCTGGATCACGTGCACGATCGCGGCGCGGATCACGGCCGAATGGGTGACGGCAACGGTATGGCCTCGGTCGCGGCCGCGTTCCGCCATCCACGCCGAAACCCGTTTGAGGACCTCCGGAATCGACTCACCGCCGTGCGGAGCCAGGCTCGGCTTGCGGATCCAGGAGACGAGCTTGCGCGGTTCCCGCAGCAGGACCTGCTGAAACTTCATGCCGGTCCAACGCCCATAGTCGCAGTCGCGCAGCCGCTCATCGACGACGGCCGTCAGGCCGAGCGCCGTGGCGGTCTCTCTCGCACACAGCGCCGGGCTGGTCCAGCATGCGTCAACCGCGCCGAGGCTCCCGGCGAGGCGCTGCGCCTGAGTACGCCCCGTATCGTCCAGCGGATCGTCGCCGCCGAAGGTCGCCGAGCGCAGCGCGCGCGTGGTGGCGTGGCAAATAAGGGTGATCCGCGGGGTCATGAACGCTCTCTACAGCGGCGAGCCTAGTCCATACTTGATTGGATATAAAGGGATTTTTATCTAATTCAGCGGTGCGTGAGGGAAGCGCGGCCCCCGCACGTAATGGCATAATAGGAGCCCTGTAAGCAGTCTCCTCAGGAGTGCGCGCATGGCAACAGACGAGACATCAGCGGTGACCTCGGCGTCGGACCTGGCGCTCAAGGTCGCCATTCCGATCAAAGAGATCATGCCATGGGCGATCTTCGGCGTAGTGATCATGGCCGTGGCCTACTATTTCGTGGGTGCCGAGCAGGGTGCCACGTCGATCTTCAGCGGCATGAGCATCCACGAGTTCGTACACGACGCGCGGCACCTCCTCGGATTTCCCTGTCACTGACCGCTAGCGGCGGCCGCCTCACCCAGAATAACGGGTCACGGGGGCTCCGCCACGCGGCGGAGAGCACAACATGGTAGGGCAGCTCATTCTGCGGGGCTTCATCATCGGCATCGTCGCCGGACTGCTCGCATTCGGTTGGGCCAAGACCTTCGGCGAGCCGGCGGTGAATATCGCCATCCATTTTGAATCCGCCCAAGATGAGGCCAAGGCGGCGGCTGCAGTCGCGGCGGGTAAGCCCGCTCCCCCCGAAGATCCCGTCATCTTCAGTCGTACGGTGCAGAGCGGCATCGGTCTGCTCACGGGCATGGTCGCCGCCGGCGCGGGCCTTGGCTGTCTGTTCGCCGTGCTGTTCGCCTTTGCCAACGGGCGCATGGGCAATCTTGCCTCCGGCCCTACTTCAGTCCTGCTGGCGTTCTATGGATTGATATCGGTCTACCTGGTGCCGGCGCTGAAATACCCACCCAACCCGCCGTCGGTCGGCGAGCCGGCCACCATCAAATATCGAACCGGCCTGTACTTTCTCATGATGGCGATCTCGATCGCCTCGACATTGGGCGCATTGCGGCTGCGGCGTTCTCTGGTGCCGAGATATGGCACCTGGAACGGCTCACTGCTCGCGCTCGGCGCTTACTTGGTGGTCATCGCCGCCTTCTTCGTCATCCTGCCCGGCATCAATGAGGTTCCGGCAACCTTCCCCGCCGTCACGCTTTGGAATTTCCGTCTCGCCTCTCTTGGCATCCAGACGGTTCTCTGGGGCTCGATCGGCATCATCTTCGGCTACGTCGGCGCCCAGGTCATGGCGAGCCACCCCCAGTCGAGATGACACGCACCGTGCCGGTAGGGAGCCGCACTCCCGCGCGCACGGCCCCAGTCCCCCTGATCTCACTCGCGGGTTGACGTAGCTTCCTGCCCGTCCTCGCCAGGTATGGCCCGCACGCCACATTGTCGCTTCCGCTCGAACGGCCATTGACACAGTAATACGAATCATTATCATTTAGATTGGTTGTCTCCTCTAACGATCTAAAACCCGCGGAGCGCTCTATGACGACTGACGGCCCTTCCGAAGCTACCGCCAAAGGCTGCCCGACCTCCCCCAGTCTCCTTTGGCCCCGCCTCGGTACCCTTGGCGTCTGCACACTCGGCGCATCTTCCCTGATCGGTGCAGCCGCGGCGCATGCCGACACGACCGCCAATCCGGCCTCTTCCGCCGATCCGGATACCAGTCTGCAGGAGGTCACGGTGACCGGCGTGCGGCCCCTCGTCCAGGACAAGCTGCCCGAGAATCTCCAGAACATCCCGCAAACGGTCACCGTCGTGCCCGAGGAGGTGATCGAGCAGCAGTCCGACACGCGCCTCGAGCAGGCTCTGCAGAACGTTCCCGGCATCACGCTCAATGCCGGTGAAGGTGCCGCGCGCGGGGACACGGTCAACATCCGCGGCTTCTCGGCTTTCAACGACTTCTTCCTCGACGGCATCCGGGATGCCGCCGTCTACACGCGCGACAGCTTCGATCTGCAGTCCGTGGAGGTCCTCAAGGGCCCTTCGGCCGTGCTCTTCGGGCGCGGCTCGACGGGCGGCGCGATCAATCAGGTGAGCAAGGCTCCCCTCCTCGCCCCGCTCGATGTGTTCACCTCGGACTTCGGGACGAACGATCTGTTTCGCGGCACGGCGGACGTGAACGTGCCCTTCGCGGCCGACGACGCCTTCCGCGTGAACGCCATGGGTGAGTCGTCCTCCGTCGCGGATCGCGACTTCGTCGAGAATCGGCGCTGGGGTCTCGCCCCGGCGATCTCCTTCGGCATCGGCGCGCAGGACACGCTCACCCTCGCCTACCTCCATCAGCAGGAAGACGACCGGCCCGACACGGGCATTCCGTTCGTCGACGGCCGTCCCGCGCCGGTTCCCATCGGCACCGACTACGGTCTCGCGACCGACCGCACTACATCGAACGTCGACATCGCCACCGCGCTCTACAAGCATGATTTCACCTCGAGCGTCTCGATCGCGAACACGCTGCGCTACGCGCACTACGACTTCGACTACCGGTTTGATGCGCCGAACTTCGGCAGCGTGGCCGACGGCGGACAGGGGCCGCCCGTTCCGGGCGTGCCTCTCGACGACATCCTGGTCGGCCGCGATGCGCCCGACAGCTCGGGCATTCAAACCAACATCGACGATCAGCTCGACCTCTCCGCACGGTTCAATACGGGATTCGTGACCCATGACTTCGTCGGCGGAGTCGAGTACTCGCGCCAGACGTCCGATCTGGGTCGCTACGTCAACCCCTTCAACACGAACAACAATTGGGTTCCCGAGACGCCGCTGCTCGGTCCGAACCCCTTCGAGGCGCTGCCCGGCATCCAGCCCCTGAGCTCGTACCAGGACACCACGGCGTACGTCTATTCCGCGTATGCGACCGACACGATCGGGTTCACTCCGTATCTCGATCTGCTCGCGGGTGCGCGCTACGACGAGTTCTCGGCCGATTACGATCAGCTTTCGGTCCCGAGCGACGCCCTCCTCCACTTGAGCCACGTCGACCGCCTCGGCAGTCCGCGAGCGGCGCTCGAATTCAAGCCGACTCCCACGCAGACCTACTATGTCTTCTACGGCACGTCCTTCGATCCGTCGGCCGAGGCGCTGACGCTCACGACGAAGACGGCCGATCTCGGCCCGGTGAAAGCGGAGACCTACGAGGCCGGAGCCAAGAACACCTTGCTCGACGGCGGGTTGATCCTGAGCGGCGCGGTATTCCAGACGACGGTGGACAACGCGCAGACCAACGATCCGGAAAATCCCAATATCACGCTGCTCGAGGGCAACCAGCGAGTCGATGGCCTCGAGCTCGGCGCGACCGGCCACATCACTCGCCAGTGGGAGATCACCGCCGGCTACACGTATCTCGACGGCCGCACGATTGCCTCCGGCACTCCTGCCTACGTGGGCAAGGCTTTGCCGAACGTCGCGCGGGACGAGATCGATCTGTGGACGGAATACCGGATCTCGCGCCACTGGGAGTTCGGCTTCGGCGGCAATTGGTTCACGCACCGTTACGGGGACAGCGGCGAGCAGGCATATATACCCGGCTACACCGTCGCGAACGCCATGGTGTCCTACCGTCCGACCGAAGATCTGACCCTGCAGCTCAACGGATTCAATCTGCTCAACAAGTATTACTACCTGTCGCCCTACTACACGAGCGCATCTGAGAACCACGTCCTGCCCGGTCCCGGCCGCAGCGGCTCGCTCACCATCCGCCTCGCGCTCTGACGGCCGCCGGCGCTTTGACGGCCACCCGCAGGCGCCCGCACAGCCACCCGCACAGCCACTCGCATTCTTCAAATCATGATCGCTCGGATCTCCTCGCTCCTCTCCGCCGACGAGCTCGCCGCCATACGGCGGCGGCTCGAGGCGGGCGCCTGGGCCGACGGGCGCTTGACTGCCGGCTACCAGTCCGCCGAGGTCAAATCCAATCTCCAGCTGCCCCAGAGCGATCCGGCGGCCCGCGAAGCCGGCGAGATCGTCCTGCGCGCGCTCGAGCGCAGCCCGCTGTTCGCGAGCGCGGCGCTGCCGCGCCATGTCTATCCGCCGCTTTTCAACCGGTACGAGGTGGGCATGGCCTTCGGCGCCCACATCGACAACGCCGTGCGGCCCATCCCCGGAACGCCCCACCGGCTGCGGACGGACGTCTCGGCCACGCTCTTCCTGAGCCCGGCGCACGAGTACGACGGCGGCGAGTTGCGGATCGAGGACACCTACGGCGCGCATTCGGTGAAGCTCGAGGCCGGAGACCTGATCGTCTACCCGGCGAGCAGTGTGCACAGCGTTGCGCCCGTGACGCGCGGCGCACGCATTGCCGCCTTCTTCTGGATTCAAAGCCTGGTCCGCGACGACGCCGCGAGGACTCTGCTCTTCGAGCTCGATACGGCGATCCGCGGTCTCGCTGCGCAAGCCGCGGATCGCGACAGCCTCGTGCGCCTGACGGGCTGCTACCACAATCTGCTCAGGCGCTGGGCCGAGCTCTGATGACGCGGCACGCAAGCGCGGCTCCCTGGCACGGCAGCGTCCGATGAGCTTGACGAAGGTCGAGTTCGCCCGAGCCGCGGCGATGGAGGCGCAACAGCTGCGGCTGAGCCGGATGCTGCGCATGAGCGACCGGGACCTGCGCGCCCTGCTGAGCGGCGATCCCGCCGAGGCGGCCGAGTGGGTGCTGAGCGCGGCGGAGCACGGGATACCGGCCGCACAGTTGCGCCTCGGCCGCATGCTCCTCGAGGGACGGGGTGTGCCACGCGACGAGCCGGCCGCCTTCGAGTGGTTCTCGCGCGCCGCACGCCGCGGCAATGCCGAGGCGATGAACATGCTCGGCCGCTGTCACGAGAACGGCTGGGGCGTACCGGTCGACCTCGCCGCTGCCGCCTCGCACTACCGCTCCTCGGCTCTCGGCCGTCACGACTGGGGCGAGTACAACTTCGCCAACATGCTGTTCGACGGGCGGGGCGTCGCGTGCGACCGCCCACAGGCGCTCCACTGGTATTTGCGCGCGGCGCGCCAGGGGCACGGACGGGCGATGAATCTCCTCGGCCGCTGTCTCGAGGAAGGCTGGGGATGCTCGAGGAGCCTCGACGATGCGGCCTACTGGTACCGCCGATCCGCCGAAGCCGGCTATTTCCGCGGCCAGCTCAACCACGCGCTGATGCTCGCCGAGAACGGCCGCGCCGCGCTCGCCGCCGAATGGTTCGACAAGGCTGCGGCTGCGGGCAACGATGACATCCGGCGGGCAATTGTCCGGATCCTTGCGACCGCAAGCGACCCCGCGCTGATCGAGGTCGCAGCGCGCGCGCGGGCGCTTTGCGGCTGACCCGCCGCCCGATATCCTCCGTTCGCGGGATAGCGCTGCCTCTCGAGCCCTCAACGGCGTTCGGAGCGGCGATCCTCCGGAGGCTTCTCTTGACCAGGCTCGCCGCGACCTGTCTTTTCCTGCTGTGTCCGCTGGCGGCGCTATGTGCGCTGCCGGCGCTCGCCGCTCCAGGGGCGATCCGGATCCTCGCCGCCGAGAACTTCTACGGCGACATCGCCTCGCAGCTCGCCGGGCCCGAGGCTCGAGTGCAAAGTGTGCTCAGCAATCCCGATTCCGATCCACACTTGTTCGAGGCCGACATCGCCACGGCGCGCGCCGTCGCCGACGCGGATCTCGTCATCTACAACGGCCTTCACTACGACACCTGGATGGCGCGGCTGCTCGCGACCATTCGCGGCTCCAAGCGTCTCGTCGTCGAGGCGGCGGCCGTGTCGGGCCACGACGCGCCCGACAGCAATCCGCATCTGTGGTACGACCTCGGCGCCATGCAGGCCGTCGCCCGCGCCATCTCCATGCGATTGCAGCAGATCGATCCCGCGCACGGCGCGCTGTATACGCGCCGGCTGCAGCAGTTTCTCGACTCGATGAGCGGCATCGGCGGCGAGGTCGATCGGCTGCGCAGCCGGTATGCGGGCGCGCCCGTCGCGGCGACGGAGCCCGTCGCACAGTATCTCGTGACGGCTCTCGGCCTCACGATGCTCGAGCAGCGCTTCCAGCTCGCGGTGATGAACGATACCGAGCCGAGTGCCGGCGAGACGGGAGCCTTTGAAGACGATCTGAGGCATCGGCGCGTGCGCCTGTTGATCTACAACGAGCAGGCGACGGGCAGCGCCGTCCAACGCTTGCTCGAGATCGCACGAGCGTCGCAAATTCCGATCGTGGGCGTCACGGAGACGAAGCCGGCGGGCGTCAATTACCAGCAATGGATGCTCGGCGAGCTGCGAGCCCTCGACCGAGCGCTCTCGGGAGCACCGCGGTGAGCGCGGTCGAGTTTCGTGGGGTGCGCCTCGAGATCGGCGATCGCTGCATCCTCGCCGACACGGATCTCGCCATCCGGGATGGGGAGTTCATCGGCGTTCTGGGGCCCAACGGCGCGGGCAAGACGACTCTGATGCGCGCCATCCTCGGCCTCGTGGCGCCCGTCGCAGGCCGCATTCGCGTGCTGGACCGGCCGGCCGTGCGCGGCAACCCGGCGGTCGGCTACATGCCGCAGGTCCGCAGCCTCGCGGCCAGCCATCGCTTGAGCGGTTGGAGCTTCGTCGCCAACGCCGCAGAGGGTCACCGCTGGGGCCTGCCGCTGCTCACCGCCGCCGCGCGGAGCGAGGTGGACTGGGCGCTCGAGCAGGTCGGCGCGCAAGCGCTCGCGAAGCGCACTCTTGCCTCGCTCTCCGGCGGCGAGCGCCAGCGGCTGCTCCTCGCGCAGGCGCTGCTGGGCAAGCCGCGGCTGCTGCTGCTCGATGAACCGCTCATCAGCCTCGATCCGCGGCATCAGCGTGGGGTCGTCGAGCTCGCCAAGCAAATCCAGCGCGAGCTCGCGATCACCGTGCTTTTCAGCGCGCACGAGCTCAACCCGCTGATCGACGTGATCGACCGGGTGCTCTATCTCGGTAATGGACAAGCGGCTCTCGGCACCGTCGATGAGGTCATCACGGGGCCTTCGCTGTCGAGACTGTACGGTGCCGAGATCGAGGTCCTGCGCCACAACGGCCGGGTCTTCGTCCTCTCCGCCGGTCTCGAGGTGGAACGGGACGAGCATCGCCATGCTTGAATACGACTTCATGCGCCATGCGTTCTGCGCGGCGGCGGTCGTGGCGATCGTCGCAGCGTGCGCTGGCTATTTCCTCGTGCTGCGCGGGCAAACGTTCGCCGGGCACGCGCTGGCGCACGTGGGCTTTGCCGGTGCAACCGGCGCCGTGCTGATCGGCGTCTCGCCCCTGTGGG
>JASHTA010000141.1 GCA_030040795.1 Gammaproteobacteria bacterium
GCGCAGGTGCAAGCGCTCAGCACCTCACAGCTCTCGAGCCTGGCTGCGAACTTCGGCACCACGCAGGCCGCCATGCTCTCGGTCTCCCAGCTCAGCAGCTCGGTGCTGACGGCCCTGGGCACCACCGACGTTCAGGCCATCGCCACCGGAACCATCGGTGCCCTCAGCACCGTTCAGGCTGCCGGGCTGACCGCGACGGTCCTCGGTGAGCTCACGACCGCGCAGGTGCAGGCGATCGCGACCAAGAACATCGCCAGCATCGGCAGCAATCTCAGCTCGGCACAGCTGACCCAGCTCACGACGGCACAGATCCAGGCGCTCAGCACCTCACAGCTCTCGAGCCTGGCTTCGAACTTCGGCACCACGCAGGCGGCCATGCTCTCGGCCTCCCAGCTCAGCAGCTCGGTGCTGACGGCGCTTGGCACCACCGACGTTCAAGCCATCGCCACGGGGACCATCGGTACGCTCAGCACCACTGAAGCTGCGGGGCTGACGGCCACGATCCTCGGCGAGTTCACGACTGCCGAAGTCCAGGCCATCACGACTGAAGACATTCCGGCCATCGGCACGACGGCCATCACCAACTTGAGCACATCGACGCTGGCCATGCTCACCTACGCTCAGGTGAACAGCCTGACGAGCGCTCAGGTCAGCGGGCTCTCATCGGCCCAGATCCAGTCACTCGACCTGTCCGCCTGAGCTCGGCGTTCGAGCCCAAACGCGAGCCGCCCCGGAGTCGCAAGCGACCCCGGGGCGGCAAGCCGCTCGGTGCGCGCTACCAGGGAATCCGTCCGTAGGTCGCTTCCAGCCGCGCGATCTCTTCCCGTGATTTCGTCATGACCGCCGGGTCGTGCTGGATCGCGTACACGCCCGATGCGCTGTGCACCAGCCGGATGACGAGTGGAACAGGAAGGGTGTGGCGCGCGAATCTGACTCGTCCGCCACCGGCGATCGCAATGTTCACCAGCCAGGGCCGAACGTCGCGCGCGGCGGCCGTATCGATGGGAGCCGTCGACTCGACGACATGGATCCGATCGATGCCCGCAACCGCAAGCCTTCCGAGCCAATCGTTGTCGAGGTGGTAGCGGTAGGTCTCGTCGAACGGACCCACGGCATCCCAGGTCGCGCGCGACATGACCCACCCCGAGGGAGTCGGGAAATCGTTGATCCGGATGACGTCGCCGGATTCATTCGTCTCGAGCTGGGTACCGGAGACGAAGCCGGAATGCTCCAGCATCTGCATTGCGATCCCCACGTGGTCGGGCAGCCAGGTATCGTCATCCTCGATGAAGGCGACGTAGTCGCCGCGTATGTGGGCTGCCGCGGCATTCAGTGCCGCGGCCTGCAAGCGCTTGCCGCCCGAGACGAACCGTACCGGCACCTCCGTCGCACCGATCTCCGGCGGCGGCTCCCCAGGGTCGATGCCGACGATGACCTCGATGCTCAACGAGGTGCGGGCGCGCTGCTGCGCCACGGACCTGATCGAACGCTGCAGGAACCCGATCTGCTGGGGCTGGCTGCGGGAGGGAATGACGACACTGAGAACCTTCACGCGGCATAGTATGCTCTGATCATGGGGTCCGCTGCACCGGCTGCTCCGCGTATTGCGGTCGTTCGCCTGGACAATCTCGGCGATCATGTGCTCGGTGCGGGTCTGCTCACGGCGCTGCGCGCGATGTACCCGCAGTCGCGCATCGTGCAGGTGGTTCCCACCGGTCTCGCGGATCTGTACACGCGCTGCCCGTCGATCAACCACCTGATCGTCCTCCCTGCAAAAGACCACTACCTGCAGCAGATGGACCGCTTTGCGCCGCTCCTCAGCGAGCTGCAGTCGGCGGAGAAGTTCGACATCGTCATCAATCCTCGATTCGCCGAGGACTACTATCTCGCCGGACCGATCTGTCGGGCCCTCACGGCGCCCGGCGGCAGAATCGTGGGATTCCTGCAGGAGGCGGCGCCCTACACCGGCTACGACCCGAACGGGTTCTACACCGAGCTGATCCGGGCGCCCGCGGACCTGCACGCATCCCGCTACGCGGGCGCTGTCGCCCTGTATCTCGGCGGAACGCACGCGGCAGAGCCGGCGATTTGGTTCACGCGTGAGGATGTCGCCGATGTCTGCGAGCGCTATGCGATCGATACGGAGCCGTACGTGGTCGTCGGCTGCGGCGCCTCGTTTCCATACAAGCTCCCGCCGCTGGACCTGTTCGAGCACCTCATCGAGCGGCTGACCGGCACCTGGTCCCGGCGTGTGCTGCTCGTGGGTACGCAGGCCGACCACCCGGTTGCCGCGCGCATCCTGCAAGGTTTTCCGGGCGCCCGCATCGTCTCCACGCTCGGGGAGCTCAGACTCTATCAGCTCGGAGCTTTGCTGAGCGGCGCTCAGCTCTACGTCGGCCCCGACGCCGGCCCGATGCATATGGCCGCTGCCGCCGGGATTCCCGTCGTCGAGCTCAACTGGGTCCCCGAAGGCTACCCGCGGACGAGCCGCGGCGCCGGCACCGCCGGCTGGTGCTGGTCACCTTGGACACAGCGCGGCATCACGATCGGTCCCGATCCCACCGTTTTCTCACACCGCGCAGGTACGCCCGATTTCGCCCGCCAACCGATCAGTGGCATTCCCACGGCGACGCTGGACGCCGCTCTCACGAATCTTCTCAGATCCGATACCGCGGCCCTTTGACCCCACCCTCTACCCTCATCACTGTGAACTGCTTGCTATTTTGCGGCTGCCACATATTGTTAAACTGCCTCGCCGATTCACCGCACACCCGTTCCCTGAACAGCTCATGTCCATTCAGCCGGGACGCCTCGAAGCACTGGTGAGCCAAATCAACACAGGGCAAGCCGCCGAAGCGCTGCCCGAGCTTGATTGGCTTCACAGTCAGCTGCCGGAGCATCCGGGTGTCCTCACGCTCCGCGCAGAGGCCCTGCGGCTTTCGGGCCGCACCGCCGATGCCATCCAGGCGTTCAAGCAGGCGGGGCAAAGGGGCGGGGGCGTGCGCAACTGGCTGGCGGCCGGTCTTCTGCTCGCCGCGGAGCGCGCGACGGACGAGTCGGTGCAGTGCCTGTCGAAGGCGCTCGAGGAAGCTCCCGACAACGAGGAGGTCCTGGATGCGCTCATCACGACGCTCTTCAACGGCAACCGGCACAGAGAGGGCATCGAGTTCGCGCGGCGCCAGCTGGCGCGCAGCTCGAGCCCCACGCTCCTGTCGCGCGCGGCGCTGCTCCTGCAGGGCTGCGATCTCTACAATGAATCGTCGGACGCCTTCAAGCGGATCTTTCGGATCGCTCCCGACGATCCGGGCATCGCCGGCGCCGCCCTCGTGCCCGCCCGCTTCACGTGCGAGTGGGAGTGGATCGAGCTCATCCAGCAGCGAATCAGCGCCTGGTACGACCGGGGCGACTTCGGCTCTCCACAGGAATTCCCCCTGACTCACGTCACGTGGTGCAACGATGAAGCCCGCAATTTGAGCGTGACCCGCGCCTATGTCGAGCGGATGGTTCCTCGGGTTACACCGCTCGTGACGAGCGCGTCCCGTCCCGCCGGAGGACGCATCCGCGTCGGCTATGCCTCGTGCGACTTCCGCAACCACGCGACCATGCACCTCATCGCCGGCCTGCTCGAGCATCACGACCGGGAGCGGTTCGAGATATTCGCTTACGACTACACCACTCCGGACATCTCCGAATATCGCCAGCGCTTCCTCAACGCCGTCGAGCATCATGTCCCGATCCGCTCCATGAGCGACGCGCAGGCCGCGGCGCGCATCGCCGACGATCGACTGGACATCCTCTTCGACCTGAAGCTCTACACGGGAGGAGGCCGCTCCGCGATCATGGCCTACCGGCCGGCTCCGGTGCAGGTCGCCTACATCGGCTTCCCCGGCAGCGCGGCCTGCCCCGACATCGACTACATCGTCTCGGACCGGTTCGTGACGCCCGACAGCAGCGCGCCGTACTACACGGAGAAGTTCTGCCGCCTTCCGCACGCGTACCAGTGCAATGACCGCAAGCGCTCCGCGGCGCCGACGCCCGGCTCGCGGAGCGCGCACGGCCTTCCCGAGGGCCGGATCGTCTTCGGCGCGTTCAATCAATCGTACAAGATCGACAGCGGAAGCTTCTCGGTCTGGATGCAGATCCTGCGCGAGGTGCCGGGCAGCGTGCTGTGGCTGCTCGGTCAAAGCGAGACGACGATCGCGAACTTGTCCCGTCACGCGCGGCTTGCAGGCATCGGCCCGGATCGGTTGATCTTCGCCCCCTTCGCGGCGCCCCATGAGCACCTGGCGCGTCTACAGCTCGCCGACGCCGTCCTCGACACCCTGGTATGCAACGGGCACACGACGACTTCGGATGCGCTCTGGGCGGGAGTCCCCGTCATCACCTCCCATGGCCGGCACTTCGCATCGCGCGTGAGCGAGAGTCTCCTGAACGCCATGGGGCTCCCGGAACTCGTGGGCATCGATCACGACGACATGGTGCGTATCGCGAGGCGCATCGGCGTGGACGCGGAGTTCCGGTCCGCGCTGCGAGCGAAGGTGGCCGCCAACCGGCTCACCGCCCCCCTGTTCGACACGGCGCGCTTCACCCGCGACTTTGAGCGGGCGATCGAGACGATGGTCGAGCGGCAACGCAGCGGCCTTGCGGCGGACCACATCGACGTGCCGGATCGCGGGCCGGTTCCCACATCGACCGAGTCGCCCAAGTTCGTCGGGCGCGTCTCCGCGCTACAGGCAGCTTATCCGCACTGCCCCCTGTGCGCAGGCGCCAGCGCGACGCTCGGGTTTGCCGAGTGTACTGCGCAACCGCTGTGGCACGAGCCCCTGCCGCCGTCCATTGAATGGATGCGCTGTCCGGCATGCGGGCACATCCACAGCCGACATCACTGGACCGAAGCCGGCTTGGCCGAGCTATTCCGCAATACTCCCCCCGCTCCTTCCGCCCCGTCGCCCGACCAACTGGCCGCAGCGCGGGCCACTTGGGCTGCAACGCTCGATAAGGTGCTGCTCCTGCTCGGCGGCTATCGGAAGGCGTTCGGCCATCGAGACCGGCCGATCTGGGTGGACGTCGGGTGTGGCGATGGCACCTTGGTGATGACAGCCGCCGATTGCGGATTCGCGGCCGTGGGAATCGAGAGCCGGGCGGACGCCGTGGCTCCGATCCAGGCGCTCGGATTCAATGCCGTCCGCCAGGATTTCATGAGGCTGTCGTTCGAGGTCGTCCCGACCGTCCTCACGATGATGGACGTGCTCACGCATTTTCCCGATCCGCGCAGCGCCTTGCGCAAGGCCGCTCAGGTGCTGCGCCCCGAAGGAGTGCTCGTCCTCGGTGCTCCCGACTCCCTCTCCTCCGGCTGGCGGGCGCTGGAAGCCGCGAAGACTAATCCGTACTGGACCGACCTGGAGCGGCATCACCTCTTCACGCGCGAGCGGCTCATCGAGCTGCTGCGCGACAGCGGATTCGAAGTCGCCGATTTTGCGCTTTCAACTCGCCATCCGGCCCAGATGGAGCTGTACGCATTGCGTCAATGACGCGGCAGCCTCAGGACTCGCCCGAACGCCACCGTGAGATTGCGCTGTCGAGCGCCTGAGCCTGCCGATCGCGGAGGAGCACGGCGATATCCTCATCGTCCTTTCCGCAAGCGCAGATGTCGAGATAATAGATGCGCCGGCCGAAGAGAGCGTGGGACATCAGATACCTGTTGAATTGCGCGAAGCGCGCGTGGACGTCGGCCGTGACGAAATCCATCAAATTCCCGTAGTTGTCGTACACCAGGAAATACCGATATCCGGCTTGCTCGAGCAGCGCGATCGCCTGCAGGCCCGCTTCGAAGCCGTCGCGCCGGAACGTAGGATCGTATTCGAAGAACAGCACCGGCCGATGCTTCTGCAAAATCTCGCAGGAGGACGCGAGCGTCTCGAAATCGGCGCCGTCGGTGTCGCTCTTGATCAGGCGGGGCGCCGAGAATCGGGGATATTCGGAGAGAATGTCGGCGAGAGGCCGCACGGCGATGAATCCGCCGGCCGCACCCGCTGCGGCATTCAGCGAGGCGGTACCTTTTTCCTCCCTGAGGCTCTCCGCAGGTATCAGGGCGGCAGTCGCTCCAACGAGGCAGGGAGCCACTTCGATCACCGGGGGCAGGCGCGCAAGATTGCGCCGCAAGATCTCCACGTAGCGCGGGCTCCCTTCGATACACAGCACGGGAAAATCCTGCTCTCGACAGATGAGTGCCGCGCTGTCGCCAATATTGGCGCCGATATCGATTGACGTCGCGCCGGGATACTTCTGCCAGACGATTTGAGCTATATCGCCCAGTACCCGATCGTACAGGCGAAACTGCGACTGATACTGATCGAGCAAATGGTCGGCCGGCAAAATCAGCTCGTATGGGCCGATTCGATATGTTCTTTCCGCTGACATCGGGCTGAGCCGGCCTGCCTGGGATCCTTCAGTTCCGCAGGCGGCTGCGATTCTCCAAGAACCACTCATAGGTCTGCGCAAGGCCTGCTTCCAGGGAGATCCGCGGAACCCACCCGAGAGCCGTGAGGCGGGTGGTGTCGAGGAGCTTCCGGGGAGTGCCGTCCGGCATCGCCGGATTGAACTTGAGCGCTCCCGAGTAGCCCACCGTTCTCGCCACCAGCGCGGCGAGCTCGGCGATCGTGATGTCCCGCCCCACCCCGACGTTGACCCAATCCTCGCCGTCGTACCGCTGCATCAAATAAAGGCACGCATCGGCCAGATCGTCCACGTGGAGGAACTCCCGCCGAGGAGTCCCGGTACCCCAGATTTCGACCTCCCCCGCCCCGCGCTCCTTGGCCTCGTGGAACCGGCGGATGAGCGCCGGCAGCACGTGGGAGCTCTGGAGCCCGAAATGATCGCCCGGTCCATACAGGTTCGACGGCATCGCCGAGATCGCGCGGAACCCGTACTGCCGCCGATACGCCTGGCACATCTTCAAGCCCGCAATCTTCGCGATGGCGTACCACTCGTTCGTCGGCTCCAGCGGTCCGGTCAGCAGGCAATCCTCGCGGATGGGCTGCGGCGCATGCTTCGGATAGATGCAGCTCGAGCCCAGAAAGAGCAGCTTCTCCGCGCCGTGCCGATACGCCGCATCGATGACGTTCGTCTGGATCGCGAGGTTGTCGCCGAGGAATTCCGCGGGATAGGAGTGGTTCGCCAGGATTCCGCCGACGTGCCCGGCCGCGAGAAAGACGTATCGCGGCCGCAGCTCGGCGAACAGCGCGTTGACGGCGCGCTGGTCCCGAAGATCGAGCGCGCTGCGGTCGCGCAGCGCGAGCTCGGTGAATCCGGCCGCCCGCAACCGCCGCACGATGGCCGATCCGGCGAGGCCGCGGTGGCCCGCGACGAAGATTGGCGAATGGAGATTCACTCGGCGCGCCGGTGAACGGCGTATCCCTCGCGGGCGATCACCGCATCGCGCCTCGCGAGGCTCAAATCCTCCCGGACCATCTCCTCAATCAGCTCGTCGAAGGTGTGCTCGGGTTTCCACCCGAGCGTCGTGCGCGCCTTCGTGGCATCTCCGAGCAGCGTATCGACTTCGGTCGGCCGGAAATAATGGGGATCCACCCTGACGATGGTACGCCCGGTCCGCGCGTCCACGCCTTGCTCATCGCGGCCTCGGCCACGCCATTCGATCTTCATGTCCAGGCAGCGCGCGGCGCGCGAGACGAAGTCCCGCACGGAATGCTGCTCGCCGGTCGCGATGACGAAGTCCTCGGGAGTCTCTTGCTGGAGCATCAGCCATTGCGCGCGAACGAAATCCTTCGCATGCCCCCAATCGCGCATGGCATGAAGATTGCCGATGTAGAGGCACGCTTCCAGGCCCTCGTGGATGCGCGCCAGCGCGCGGGTGATTTTTCGCGTGACGAACGTCTCGCCGCGGATCGGAGACTCGTGGTTGAAGAGAATGCCGCTGCACGCGAAAAGGCCGTAAGCCTCCCGGTAGTTGACGGTGATCCAGTGAGCGTACGCCTTCGCGACACCGTACGGCGAGCGAGGATAAAAAGGTGTCGTCTCGCGCTGCGGCGTCTCCCGGACCTTTCCGAACATCTCGGACGTGGAGGCCTGGTAGAAGCGTGTCTTTCCCGTCAGCTCCAGGATGCGGATGGCCTCGAGGAGGCGCAAAGCTCCGAGCGCATCGGCGTTGGCCGTGTACTCCGGCGTCTCGAAGGACACCGCCACGTGGCTCTGCGCGGCGAGATTGTAGATCTCGTCGGGCTGCACCTGCTGAACGATGCGGATGAGATTCGTCGCGTCCGTCAAGTCGCCGTAGTGCAGGCGCAGGCGAACGTCCTGCTCGTGAGGATCCTGATACAGGTGGTCGATCCGCTCGGTATTGAACGACGACGCGCGGCGCTTGACGCCGTGGACTTCATATCCCTTCCCGAGCAGGAACTCCGCCAGGTGGGCCCCGTCCTGTCCGGTGATTCCGGTAATCAGAGCCTTGCGCATGAGGGCAGCCGATCGGACTGACGATCGTGGACAACCAGGGCCGTTCAACCGCCGCCAAGGTTACTTAATGCCGCCGGCACTTGACAGAATCGGGTTCACAGTTTGCTCGTGCGGCGCTCGAGCGCTACCTCGCGCTAGGCAGCGCCACCCGGCTCCGGCGCCACACGGCGCTACAGCGCCACCCGATGCGCTCCGGCGCTCCCCAGTGCGGTCCAGCGCTCCACAGTGCGGTCCGCGGCGCGCCCCAGTGCGGTCCAGCGCCGTCAGGCCCTACGCAGGCCCTACGCGGCGCGACGCTCCTCCTCGTAGACTTGTTTCACCGGGAACGCGAGCCCGATCGAGCACAGCTCGACAATGGCATCGGGCGATTCGAGGACGACGGGCTTCCAGTCCTCCGCCCGCCGATA
>JASHTA010000142.1 GCA_030040795.1 Gammaproteobacteria bacterium
GACCCGGTTCGTCACGCCGAAGCCTCCTTGGCTGCTCTGGTAGAACGCATCCTGCCGCCAGAGCAGCACGCCTTGCGACGGCTGCCCGATCTCGTACAGATAGCCGCCCTTGAAGTAGGGATCGAACCTCGACAGGGTCACCGGCAGGCCGGCTCCCGTGTCCCACTGCACGCCGGGATGCAGCGGCTGATAGTACTGGAGGCCAAGGAGCGTCTCGTCCTGCGGGTAGGGCGCGTAGGGATTGGGAAGTGCGCCGGAGGCGGCCTGGCTCTCGGCGACGAACTCCTCCGGGTTGAGCCGCCCGACGAAGGCGTGGAGGCTGTCGCTGAGCTGCGGCAAGGGCACATCGCCAAGGAAACGCGTGAGCGTGTGCAGGCCGTCGTACTTGTCCCAGAGCAATCCAGGAGCGACGCTGCCGGAGGCCTGCTCGTACGCCACGTCGGGCTCCTCGGAGCCGAACCAGCGGTCGACGTGCATCGCGCTTTCCCACACGGTGTCGTAGACGAGCTGGCGCACCTCATCGAGCCACTGGTACTTCTCCGTGGGCACGATCGTGGTCGACTCGTCGGGGATCGTGGAGTCGCTCGCAGAGGTGCCGGTGGTGGATGTACCGCTGGCGGAGGTTCCACCGGTGGATGTATCGGTGGCGGAGGTCTCGCTTGCGGACGTGCCGCTGGCGGCGCCGTCACCGGCATTCTGGGACCACGCGGCCATGGACGCCGCGAGCAGGAACAACGCGCACCCAAGGCCGAGCGGGCGATTCAAGCCCAAGGCGGGGCTTCAGGTCCTGAGGACAAGCGCAACGGCAGCCGCGATGAGCAGGGCGACGGCGAGCCGCAGGAGCATCCACGTGCCGCCCGGCAGACGGCGCGGCGCGACGCGGCGCGCCCCCACATGCTGGAATCCGAGAGCCGCGTTGCCCCGGTAGAAGAAGGCCTGAACGATGAGCACCGGCGCATGGACGCCGCTCGATACGCTGATGAGATGCGCGCGATACCGCGCGCCGCGGTCGAGCAGCGGCGCGAGCTCCTTGGCGCGCTGCGCGGGCACAAAGCCGAGCTGCTTGCCGTTCGCCGAGCGCACCTGGATGGCGGTCGCCGCGGGAGAGTCGTGCCGCTCGAGCACGAGGAGGACCGGCTCACCGGCCCTCGCTTGGCGCTGGAGGATCGGCGTTCTGCGCGCACTGTGGCAGCCCGCCACCATGAAGCAGGCGGAGGCGAGGATCTCATTCTTCACCCGCTCCGCCGCACTGTCGTCCGGGTTGGGCATCCTGTTGCTCCCAACGAGGCGCAACGCCGCCGGGCGCCGCCTGAGCTCTTGAGGAAAGCTGGGCTCCAGCACTCGGGCGAGCTCCTGCAGGTCGGCCGGCGTGACCCTGCCGGTGCGCACACTGTGCTCGATCAGCCCGCGGACATAGGCCCGGGCGGGCACGTCCACGTCCGCGCTGGAATCCAGCCATTCACGCAGCAGCTGCACCTCGCGAGGCGTGAGCGTGCCGTCGGCTGCCGCCGTCTGGCACAGCGAAAAAAGCTCCGTGCCGGCAGAGACGGAGTCCCTCGGCCTCGACCTGGAGCTGTTGCGGACGCCCGCACTCGCAACCCTCTGCTGCGACATCACGACCCCGCGTTCGGATTTTGTACGCGCGATTCTTAGCAATCTCCGCGGACAACGCAATCCGCGTTTGCCAGGCCGAGCTCGCGATGCAGGTGGTCAGCGAGGCTTCGAGACGCCGTGGGCCGGCGGCTTCGCGGCTTCGCGCGCGTAGAGAGAGGCATCGAGCAGGATCCCGGCGGCCGCGACCCTTCTCGGATCGACCGGGTCGTCGGGGAGAGATGCGAGCAACGCGGCAGCGCGCGCTTCGAGCACCGGCCGAATCTCGGGATGAGTGAGAATGTAGAGATCGTTGCGCCGGATGCCGCGCAGAACCTGCCGTCCGACCTCCACGCCGCTCGGCGCCGTGGCAAAAATCGGCGTGTCCTCGCGCCGCACACCGGGCGGAGCGACGGACACCGATCCGGTCGCCGCCAGCGCCCGCGGCCTCACCGCGACGGTGCTCTCGAACAGATCGGACTGGACCGGTCCGGGACACAGCACCGAGACACCGATGTGGTGGGAAGCGAGGTCGGCGCGCAGCGACTCGGCGAGCCCGACGAGCGCGAACTTCGAGGTGACGTAGCAGCCCGCGCCACCGCTCGTGAAGAGCCCGCTCACCGAGGCGGTGATCACGATATGACCCCCGGTACCGCGCTCGATCAGGCGCGGCGCGAACGTCCTCACGGCGTTGATCGCTCCCCCGACGTTGACTCCGAGGCAGAAGTCCCAGTCCTCGAACGTCGCGCTCTGAGTGGGGCCGACGAAATTGACTCCGGCATTGCTGCAGAGAACCTCGACGGGCCCGAGCTCGCGCTCCACCCGGTCGGCCGCCGCCGCCCAGCCGGCGCGATCCGTGACGTCCAGCTCGACGGCCAAGGCAGTTGCGCCGAGCGCGGCGAGTCCGCCGACGGCTTGACGGAGCGTATCCCGGCGAACATCGGCGACGGCGACCTTCATGCCTTCGCCGACGAACGCCTGGGCGAGACCGAGGCCGATGCCGCTCGCGCCGCCGGTGATCAACGCAACCTTGCCGCGAAAGGTGTCCATGGCGAGCCTAGGCCGCCGCCGGTGTGATCCGGATCGGGAGCCGGGCCGGTCCGTGGCCGATCGCCGACATCCAGGGGGTGGGCTCGCCCGCCGGCTCGAATCCCTCGATGTGCCGGATACAAGCGCTGAGCAGCGCGTCCGCCTCGAGCAATGCGAGCACGCGCCCGACGCAGGCGTGAATGCCGTATCCCCAGCCGACATGTCCGCGATGATCGCGGCGGATGTCGAAGCGGTCCGGATCCGCCCACCTGCGCGGATCGCGGTTTGCAGCCGCGAACAGCAGGCCGCAACGCTCTCCCTTCGGAATGACGCAGCCCTCGATCTCCACGTCCCGGGTCGCGATGCGCCCGGCCATGCGGGAGGGCGAATCCCAGCGCAGGCTCTCCTCGAACGCATTGCGCAGCAGCGCGGGCTCCGCGCGCAGCAACCGATACTGCTCGGGAAAGAGGCTGAAGGCGCGGAGCGCCGTCGCCATCGTCATCACGGTCGTATCAGCCGCCGCGGAAAGCAGGACTTGCACGAGCAGTTTCGCCTCGGCCTCCGTGATCTGGCCCGCATCGGCCGCGAGGAACATCTGCATCCCGAGTCCCTCGGGGTCGAGGTTCTCCCGGTTGCAGCATTGATCGACCCACTCGATGACCGGCCCGATGTTCTCCATCGCCTGGGCGAACAGCGCGTTCGGCGGCCCGAGGGTGGCCCACACCATGTGGCCGAACGCGTAGAGATGCTCGCGGCCGGCTTGCGGCAGGCCGAGCAGGTCCGGCAGCACCTTGTAGACGAAGGCCTGCGTGATCTCCTCCACCGCATCGATCGGCTCGCCGCCGCGCGCCGCGACTTCGCGCATCAGGGCGTCGGCATCGGCCTGAAAATGCTCCGCCATGCGCGCGATGGCGCGCGGAGACAGTGCCGTGCTCACCACGTTGCGCACGTGCGTGTGCCTCGGCGGGTCATCGACGAGCAGAATCTCGGGCCGCACGGAATCCGGGTCGTGCCACGGGCGCGATCGGGAGGAGAAGGAGTGCCAGTCCTTCAGCGCGTTCGACACGTGCTCGTAGCGCCCGAGGACCGTGATCTTCTCGCGGGACAGCCGAACCACCGGGCCGAGCTCGCGGAGGCGGTCATCGACCTCGCGGGCATTGCGCACCGCTTCCTCGCTGAATACGTCGTCGTCGCAAACCCGTACCTCGGACGCCATGGTCCCCTCCTCAGCCTGCCGCCGCGATGCCGCCATCCACGTGAAGGATCTCGCCGTTGATGAACGACGCCGCCGGACTCAGCAGGAAGGCGACGGCCTCGGCGTTGTCTTCCTCGCGCCCCAGACGGCGCAGTGGAATGGTTCGGGCGCGCCGCTCGTACTCCGCGGGATCGTTGAGTCCCACCGCACCCGGAGTCGGAACCGATCCGGGAGCGACGGCGTTCACGCGCACGCGCCTCGGCCCGAGCTCCGCCGCCAGGGTACGGGTGAGTGTCACGAGCGCGCCCTTGACGAGGCTGTAGACCGCGGTGTTCGGGTAGCCGCGCTCGGCGACCGGCGAGGCCATGTTGATGAGCGCTCCGCCTCGCTCCGCATCCATGTGCTCGAGGAGCAGCTGCGCCCCCCATACCGACCCCTTGATGCCGATCGCGAGCATGCGATCGAGCACGGCCTCCGTGACCCGCTCGATCGGCTCGTACTTGAGCAGCATGGCGTTGTTGACCACCGCGTCGATCCGGCCGCGCTCGGCCGCGAACCGGGAGGCGGCGTCCGCGAAGGCCGCGCGGTCGGCCACGTCGGCTTCGTAAGCGAGCGCCGTGCCGCCCGCGCGGCGAATCGCCTCGGCCGTGCCACGACACGCGCCGGAGTCGATGTCGATGACGCCGACCGCGACGCCGAGACTCGCGAGCCTCTCCGCGACCGAGCGCCCGAGCCCGCGGCCCGCGCCCGTGACGAGCACCGCCTGGCCGGAAAGCTCGCGCGTCATCGCCGGCTCCTCTGCCGAGTC
>JASHTA010000014.1 GCA_030040795.1 Gammaproteobacteria bacterium
TGTCGTGAGAGATATCGATCGCATAGAGATGGCCGTAGTCGGAGACCGGGAGAAACACCGTCTTTCCAACAATCGCGGCCTGCGCACGCATGGTCGTCGCGTTCGGGAAGGCGAGTGCCCAGGCGAGCTCCAGCCTCGGGAAATCCGCCGTCGCGAGCCCCGCCTGCCGCCGAGTCAGGCGGCGCTGGTTCTGCAGATCGAATCCGAAACCCGCTACCGTGGGAGACGCGCGCAAGTCGACGGCCCGGTGATCTGCGGAGCACATCATCCGCTGCTCCCAGCGATCGTCAGTGACGCCGCGGCCCACCAGGAAATCGATCAGGGATGCGCGCTCGGCCACGGTAAGCCCCGCCCCCTGCGCCTGCATCTTGCCTTCGGTCAGAGCGTAGTGAATCGTTCCATAGCGCATGCCCTTGAGCGCCGCGAACGCCGGCGCACGCGTCACGCCTGGATGGTCGTGGCACGACGCGCAGGCACGGTCGTACACCGCCTTGCCGGGGTGCGCCGTCGGCGTCTTCGAGGTCGGTACGCTATCCGCTTGGGCGAGGAGGAGTGGGGAAGCTACCCCACCGGTCGGGATCGCGGCTTGCGCCGCGGCGGGTAGAAGAGCAATGGCCAGCACGGCGAGCAACGAAGCTCCCGGGTGAGATGGGTCTCGCATCATCCGTCCTTCGGCACCGCTGGGATCCAGCTGAAATCTTACTCGAGGAGCACGAGCGGCGCGATTCTCGTCAGCAGTCGGGCAGCAGTCGGGTAGTGGCGTGCGTCTCACAAAAAGGTGCGCTATTCTCCTCCGAGATATCAACAACATTTTCACGTTGCCTCCCGCATCGGCCGGGAAAAATAACAGATGAAAAAGCAGGCTTCCTACCGGTTTCGTCCGCTTCCTGTCATCTTATTGGGCTCGCTGATCGTCTTGGCGGCGGGTTGCGCCTCTGCGCCGGAAGCTTCTGTGGCGCTGAGACAGCAGGTCTTGAGCCTCGTGCCGTCGCCGGGCAAGGCCGGGGTCTACCTCATTCGGCCGAATGGAATCGTGGGTTCGGCTGGCTTGTGGGAAGCCTACCTGGACGGTCAACCCTACGGCGGGCTGCCGATCGGTTCCTTTTTTTACGTGGAACTCGAGCCCGGGCAGCATAGCCTGGATGATAAAGGCGTCCGGAAGTTTACCGCGGAAGCCGGCAAGAATTATTTCGCCATTATCAAGCCGCTGCGCGGGCATTTGATTGGCGACGCCGATGGGCGCGCCTACATTCTGAAATACAAGTTGATTGGCAACAGCCAATGGGAGCCTCCGCTCGTCGCCGCGGCCGGCCAGGGAAACCTGAAGGTCGTTCAGCGCTTGATTGACAGTCGCACGAACCTGGAGGCGCGCGGCTTGGGCAATCGCACCGCGCTCATTGCATCGTCCATGAGCGGCAACCTCGCCGTCAGCAGGGCATTGATTCTGGCGGGGGCCGAGATTGACTCCACCGATGCTGCAGGCGACACCGCGCTCACCGCGGCGCTCGACCATGATCACATTGATATCGCGAGCCTCCTCGTTGCCAAAGGGGCGGCGGCGAAGGACGGAGCGGCGCTGGACCAACACTTTCACTACGCCGCCTACCAGAAACTCCGAGGCGACCGGTTGCTTTTGGACGGACAGAAGGGGCAGGCCGAGGCCGATTATGTGGCGGCGGCGGGCGTCCTTGTCGCTGTGCGGTCCGAGTTTAGCGCCGATTCGCAGGCCGAATTCGAAAAGGCGAAGAGTCGCGCAAAGCTCGATGCGAATTTGAAGATGATTGGAGCCGCCGCGTTGCAGGCGGCCGTGACTACCGGCGAGCAGCTGCAGGCTCAACAAGAGCAAACCCAACTGAATCAGATCTCGGCGCTGCAGGCAGCCAAGACTCCGCAGCAGTACGGCTCAAACCTGGCCTATTTGCACAGTCATGACGCGGGAGTTTCCTTCATAGCGTCTGACGTCCCCGTCAGCATCCCGCCGGGCGTTCAGAATTCAAAGGCGGCGCTGCAATTCTGGAATGAGGGGCAGCGGCACAAGTCGATGAGTGATGCGTGCGGGCAGTTGCTGCGAGACATTCAAGCCGTCGATCCGGCGCCGCTTTCAAGCAAGCAACCCGGGCGTTGAGCCGAGGCTCACCCACATCAGCGGCCCGCGCCGTTGCGTTGCTTGTGGAGCATGCGGCGGACTTTCTCGGTGAGCGTGCTCGTGACGGCAGCGAAGACCGCTCGCTCCGCGTCTGGAACGGTGGAAAGCGATTCGCGGTTCAACTTCAGGGTGGCGGTGCGTAGCACGCGAGCGACTGCCTCGCCGCGCTCGGTCAGGGCGACATTGACTGTTCGCTGGAGCTTCGGGTGAACGGACCTCACGAGTAAGCCCTGCCGGGTCAGGCGCTTGACGAGGCGACTCACCTGAGCCTTGTCGAGATCGCCTACTTGGCAGATCTGCTTGCACGAGGATCTGCCGAGAATTTGGACGATGCCGAGGATCTCACACTCGCCCAAGTCGAGACCGAACTGCTGCGCGTAGTGCAGTCTCTGCAAGCGCCTGAACAACAGCGTCAAGGCGTGAAGCCGAGAAAACACAAGAGTTCTCGAAGTACCGGGCTCATCGGCGCTGCCGCCGGGTCGCCCCCGACTCGAGCGTTTCGAATTCCGGATCCCTTCGACTGACGCACGTTGGCGAGCGGCATAAGGCCGAGCGCCCGAGCGACCACTGCTCAGCATGTGAGGCCATTTCGTGAGTCGCCACGCTGCGACCAAGAGTGATACGCGGCCGAACGTCGAATCCCTCCGGCGCCGACCGCGAATGGTTGCGCTTGCTCGCGTGCAGTGGCTGGTACGCCTATCGCCGGCCCGGCGAGTCCGGCTCGGATCGGTTCGGCCGGACCGCGGCGCGCAAGGATACATTTGCCGGGGGTATTGGACTACAGTTGTCGTATGGACATGCGGTATGTCCACTCTCCGCATCATGTGACAGGGCCCGCAGGGGTTGATGTGCAGTTCGGGGGATTGCGATCCATTGTACTGATGTGCGCGCTGGCCCTGTTCGGATGTGCGCAGACTAGAGGCGTTGCGGACGCGGGCTCTTCCCGCTTTTCCCGCTCTTCTCCGACGGAAATCGATCGAGAGTCGAGAGCTCTCGTCGCTCGAGCCACGCCGGGCAATCTTGCAGCGGCTGCGCTGCTGATGTCGCTGGACGACCGAAGAACCCGGCAGCCACTTGATCTGATCGAGCGGGCCGAAGCGCTCGCACCGCTGCGTCCGGAGCTCGTATGGCTTCATCTGAGGATCTGCGAACGACTCGGGTGTGGGAGGACGGCGCAAATCGCGGCCCATCTTCAGGCTCTCGATCCGGACAACGGGTTCGCATGGGCCCTGGATCTCGAGAGGGAACAGTCGTCCGGACCCGCCGCAGTCACGGCGCTCATTGCAAGGATCGGCGCCGCCCCGAGAATGACGCTCTACTGGAATCAGCTCGAGGTCATGATGATGGATGCATTGGCTGTGGCGAATCCAACCCAGGATCTCGCCACGCGAGGCACGGACGCCGCCGGCCTGCTCGCGGCCCAGATCATTCCGCCGCTTCGGTCGATCTCCGAAGCCTGCCGGCTCGAACGACTTGATCTGCGCGGTCGTCGCGTAGCCTGCGAAGCGATGGTCGCGCGCATGGAGCAGTCGAGCACGGTGCTCACTCAAAGCCTGGCTCTCAGCTTGGAGGAGCGTTGGTGGCCGGCCGGCAGTCCACAACGTGAGGTCGTCGACGCGAAGCGCCGCCGACTCGATTACCTCATGACCATGTCGAGCCGCATCCGGTGGTGGCGCATGAACCGTGACATGGCCATACGCCTTGATGCCGCACGGCAGACCGAGCGGGAAGAAGACGCCGAGCTTGCCGTAGTCCGGTCGTTTGGCTTGCCTGCGGAGCCCCCGGCGCGCTGGAAGGACCCTCTGCATGTCGATCGGCACAGTGACTGATGGCGTGGCCGTGCGGCCGTGACGGCTCCAGCATGTCCAATGAGGTGGGAGAACTGAAGCGGTGGCAATAGGTCCCGTATGCGTGGACACGCTGCAGCGTCTAAGGGGAGTGGAGCTGCACCCGCGGTTGTCCGCCGAGGTGCCCTCGGAGCCGGTGCCCCCAGGGTGGATCATGACGGCCGCCGACCTGGCGCAGCCGGAGAGCGCGCCACTGTCGTCGCTGCTCGCGCGTTTTGCCACGGCTAAGCGGCGGGCGGCCTCAGCCGCATTGCTGCTGCGTTGCGGATGGGCTTCCGGCTTCGCGATCGCCTCCTACCTCACCTGCGAACGTGTGCCGCAGTTGGATGAGTACACCTTGTATTTTTCCGAGCGCAGCCTGCTGCACACTCTCTGGATCCGTGAGGCGCGCTTTTACGGCCGTGCGGGAGACGCACTCGCGTGCGCCGATGATTGGGCAGGCAGCGTCCAGGAGGGTGACACCAGCGCAAACGCCTCGGCGGCAACAGCGGTCGGTTCGCTGCGCCGGCAGCTGCTCGAGAGCCTCTTGAGGATGTTCGAACCTCTCGTGCAGGCTCAGCATCGCTGGTCGGGCTTCTCGCGTCATGCCCTCTGGAGCATGGCGGTGTCTTCTTGGGCGGCGCAATTGACGGGCATCGCGCGCCAGCTCGGCGATGCCGGCCGCGGCATCGAGGAAGCACATGCGTTGCTCGCTCAGGATCCGGAAATCGCACGCGCAGCGCCACAGCTATATGAGATCCGGATCGGCGATTCTGCCAGGACCTTCCAGCGCATGGCGGCCTGCTGCTTGTATTTCAAGAGTCCGGGGCGGAGGTTCTGTGCGAGTTGTCCCGTGCTTCCGGCGGCCGAGCGTCTGGAGCGCAACGAGCGCTGGCTGCGGCAGATCGCGCAAGGACCATCGCTGTCGCGGCCGGTAGGATCGGGATAGCGCTGTGCTCATGAGACTGGCCCAGAGCAGGCTCGCTCGTCAGCCACAGGCGCTGTGGGTGCGCCGGGCATTGTTCCAGGTGCACCTGTGGACGGGACTGGGCATCGGCATCTACATTCTGGTGATCAGCCTCTCCGGCAGCCTGATCGTCTTCCGGCACGAGATGGACCGGGCTTTCTGTCCA
>JASHTA010000015.1 GCA_030040795.1 Gammaproteobacteria bacterium
GCGTTTCAGCCAGCGCCACGGCACGCTGGGCCCAGTCGAGCGCCGAGTCCGCTTTGCACCATTCCAGGTCGAGCTCTGCCCGATTGCAATAAGCCAACGACAGCTCCGCTTGCGGCGCCAGGGCTTCCAGCATCTCGACCGCCGCCACGCCGTATTCGCTCGCCGCCGCGAGATCGCCTGCGTAGCGACTCAGGCACGAGAGCCATCGCAGAGCGTCGCCCTCGTTGATGCGCTCCATCGACGCGTGCCAGATGGCCAGCGCGGAGCGCCGGGCTTCGATGGCGCGCTCGTGTCGGCCTGTCAGTGCGCATTCGTGCGATAGCTGCTCGTGCAGACGAGCGCGCTCCGGCGCCGAGAGGTCCGTGGCATACCGGAGAGCAAGCTCGTAGAGCGCCACCGCCTCGCGGTGCGCTCCGACGGACTCGGCATGCAGCGCGGCGACAGGCGCGAACCGCAGGACAGCCTGGGCGCTGCGCGCGCCATCGGCGTGATATGCGAGACGCGCCGCGGT
The DNA here is from genome assembly GCA_030040795.1 of Gammaproteobacteria bacterium. GTDB lineage: Bacteria > Pseudomonadota > Gammaproteobacteria > Steroidobacterales > Steroidobacteraceae > JASHUC01. Next base: position 512 of record JASHTA010000015.1, read on the forward strand.
GATGCCCGGCCTCGATGCGAGGATCGAGAGCGCCCTATCATGGAGACTCCGTCTCCGCGCCGGAGAGAGCGAAGCCTCGAGTGCGCACCGCGCGAGCTCGTACCGAAACGCGAGGGCTCCATCGTCGTCCCGCACTATCCCGATACCCAAGCACGCCTCGACGCCCGCCTCGTCCGTCTGTCCAGCCCCCTCGATGAGCCACGGCTCGGCTTTTCCGGGAATGATGGACACGAGCTCGGCGAGCTCGCGTGCCGCGGGGGAAAGCCTGGCGACGCGCGCCAGCATGGCATCACGGACCGTGACCGGTACGGTTCCAGCCTTCGCGGCCAGCACCTCGATCACGAGGAACGGATTGCCTCCGGTGATGGCATGCACGTTCGTCCCAGGCCGTCCACGCAGGCTCGCGAGCTGTGCAACGGCGAATTCCGAAAGCGGTGGGACTTGCATCGACCGCATGCGTGCGTGCGGCAAGTCGCCGATCGCCGCTCGTAGCGGGTGACGAGGGCCGGTCTCCTCGTCCCGAAAAGTCACGACGAGGAGTGCGCGCGTGAGATGAATACGGCGACCGAGGAATTTGAGCAGGTCGAGCGTCGGCTCATCCGCCCACTGCATATCCTCGAGCACCAGGAGAGTTCCAGACTCGCGGTCGAGCTCGTCGAGCGCGGCAGTAAAGATCGTATCTCGGCTTCCCCCGGAAGCGATTGCCGCGCGCAGCGGGCCCCGAGTCTGCCTCACTATGTCATGCAGCGGGGCGAGCGTCCGAGGTGTGAGCATTGCATCGCATGCGCCCCACAGAACACGCCGGTCACGATGCCGTACGGAAAACTCCTGAAGAAGCGCGGTCTTGCCGATGCCCGCCTCTCCGGCGACGAGCGCAATGCTTCCGCCATGTTGCGTCGCAGAACCGAGCCAGGCCGCCAGGTCCGCGAGACATCTTTCACGCTCCAACAGTTCCATCGAAGAGAAGATCCGTTGCGGGGAGTCCCCGGGCTGCGGATCGATGTTGAGCGCGTCGTGAAGCTTCGTCTTGAATACGCGCTAAAACGTTTCTAAAAGGAGCGGGGTGTCCGCTTTAGAAGATTTTCATGGGGATGGACGGGGCAGCGGCTGCCACCACATCGTCCTGGCCGCGGGCGCGAAGACTCATTCGGAGAGCGGATCGCGCAGAGCTAGCCTTGAGGGGCGTCGGATCGGTACTCCCGCACCCTGGGGGGGCCAGCGTGCGGGAGCACCTCATCGAATGGACAGCGTGGACTCCCTACGGTCCCGCATCGGGTTGGACGCGGGTCGCCGTGAAATTTCCGGAGCTGTGGCCAATCGCCGGATTGGTGCTCGGATCCTCGTTGAAGGGATTGCTTTCGGACTCAAAATAGATGTCGGAGGTGTACGTGCCCGTGAGCTTGTCGCCCGACGGATCCAGCGTGATGAGGTAATGCAGATGGACCCGTACGAACTGCGCTCCTTTTGTCGGGTCCGCCCCCGGGGCCTCCCACCCCATGGCGATATGGTTCACCGTATAGGTCCGCGGACCAATCTGCTTCCACACTCCCTGGCAAACGTCGCCATCTTCGGGATCCACTCCAACAGAGAAGGTGACCTCGGTGCCGTCGTTATGCAAGGACAGGGTCCCCCAGTCCGCTGTGCCACCCGTAAGCTGGTACTGCCACAGCCCAACGATGGACGCGGGCCCGGGCGCCGGCAGGAATTGCGGCTCAGAAACCCCAACGAGCCTGCCGGCAGTTGCATCCCATTGATAATAGACAGCCGGAACCAGATTCGTGCCTGTGAACTTGGCCGGCGGCGCCTGGTGCGGAGTCTTGGAATCGAGGCATGCCGCACGGGCTTGGCCGCTCAGCGCCAATGCCGCGAGGCAGAGGCTCGTAACGAGAGCCGTGGAATTCAAGCGCCACTGTGCGCTTTTGAAGAGCATCATCGCCAGTCTCCCCTTGGTTGTGATTGATTGAGAAGCGAAACCGCTCCGCATAAGAATCGCCGCCTGCCGCGGGATTCGCCACGGAATTCTGACGGCCGCGGGCGTTTTGGGAGTGAGGGCGATTTTTTTCGACGTGAACGAACGCTTGCGGCGCCCGAGCGCCACGGCGGCATTCATGTGACTATGTAATAATCCCGGAGTCGGGGCGCAAGCGAATGAACACGTCGGCAATAGCCCTTCCTCACTGGCACAGCGCGATCCGCATCGGCCGCGTACGGAGCCTGTTCGGCGGCCTGGGATTTCTCTTCTCGGTCTGCGCGTTCGCTACGCTGCAATGGACCCTTGAGTATGTGCTCGCCAGCGCACCTACGATCGGCCTCGCGCAGACATTGCTCGGCGCGGGCCTGGTCTTCAAGCTCAACCTCATGACTACGGTAGCGCCACAACCGATCATGGTGGTGCTGGTCAACCTTGCGCCATCCTCCGGCCTGCGACGCTACGCGCTTTACTGCCTGATAGTCGCCACCACCGTGCTTTGGTGCGTGTACCTGGAACCTCACGGCCCCTTCAGCGGCGAGTGGACCGACGGTGTTCTACATCACGGAAGATGGCTGGCCGGCATATTCGAAAGCGCCACCTCCCTAATGCTGTTGGTGATCTCGTTAGGGTACTTCCGGACGGCGGCCAACGCGTCGGATGTGCTCGCCCGCGCACGCGTCGATGAGGCGCGGCTGGACAGCGAGCTGCAAAGCGCCCGGCTGCAGTTGCTGCAAGCTCAGATCGAGCCGCACTTCTTGCTCAATGCGATCGCAAACGTCCGCACGCTTGCGAGACTTCAACCGGAGGCGGCGGTTGACCTCATCGATAATCTTGGGCGCTATTTCTCGGCGGCATTGCCGCACATCCGCGAGGGCGAGGCATGCCTCTCCGATGAGATGCGCCTGGTCGATGCGTATCTGGCGATCTATCGCGTACGCATGGGAACACGACTGTCCTACGCGCTCGATCTGCCGCCGGACCTGGCGCCCGTTCGCGTGCCGACGATGATTCTGCTGACGTTGGTGGAAAACGCCATCAAGCACGGCATTACACCGGCAGTGGAGGGGGGGTTCATCCGCGTCAGTGCTGCGCGCGACGGATCGGCCCTGGCGCTGAAGGTTGCCGACTCCGGGTGCGGGCTGAAGCCCGGCCAAGGGGGCGGCTCCGGACTCGTGAACGGTCGCACACGGCTGCGGCTCCGGTACGGCGAGCAAGCGACTTTGCAGCTCGAGCGCGCTGAGCCGCGCGGCGTGATTGCAACGGTGCGCATTCCGCTCCAGAGACTATCGTGAGCGACTCGGACCTCACGGGTGCCAGCCTCGGGCCACCTGCCGACGACGTGTCCCTCGCGCGCGCGGCCCTTCGCGGCCTGACCTGGCGCCGGTTCGCGATTACGGAGTCGATTGGCCTGTTCATCATCTCGATGCGGTATTTGGAGGCCGGCGGCTTGCCGATACCGAGGTATGCGCCCGTGCTGGCCGCCGAGTTGCTGTCCGTGACGCCTCTGCTCATCCTACTGGCTGCGCTGTATGCGGAGGAATGTGTGGTCCGCGGCAGAGGCGCCCTTCTCTCTTACTCGATCTGCCTGACTATCGCGGTCTGCTGCGGCGCGGTCATTCAGTGCGTGCTCCAGGCATGGGTCCGCAACCATTTCATGCCGCATCCGGCCGACCTAGTGCTGCATCCGTGGAACCAGATGGCTTACGAAATGCTCGACGCCCTGACACCCGGATCGGTCGCCATGTACGTGTTCCACTCGCGGCGCAGCGTGGCGCGCACCCTCAACCGGCTGCGGATGGCAGAGCTGTCGCGCGTGAGGCTGGAGCAAAGCGTGATCGAGTCGCGCCTGGCGGCAACTCGGACGCAGATGGACTCCTCGGCCATGCTGGCCTCGCTGATGGCGATCGGACAACTGTACCGCACAGCGCCGCAGGAGGCTGATGCCAAGTTCGACAGCTTCGTCGAGTCGTTGCAGAGTCGGCGCTCGTCTTTTCGCCCCATGTCGCCCCCGCGGGGATAGAGCATGGGAGCGCCGACCGCCATCATCGCTGAAGATGAGCCCCTGCTACGGGCAGAGCTGCGGGCCCTGCTGGGGCGGCTGTGGCCTGAGTTGCGCATCGGTGATGAAGTCGCAGACGGTCTGCAGGCGATCCAAGCAATCGACCGGCTGTCTCCGGAGATCGTCTTCCTCGACATTCAAATGCCGGGGGCGTGCGGGCTTGACGTCGCACAACATGCCGGCGGCCGCTGTCACGTCGTTTTCATCAGCGCCTATGAGCAGCATGCGCTGGCGGCCTTCGAACATGGCGCGCTGGACTACGTGCTGAAGCCCTTGACCGCCGAGCGCATGCGCCGAACCATCGAGCGATTGAAGGAGCGCCTGCAGGAGCCACCGCCGGATCTGCGCGCACTGGTCGAGACGCTGAGGGGCCTCGCCTCGAAGCAGGAGCCGGAGTACCTCAAGTGGCTCACGGTTCCTCACGGCTCGGACCTGCGCGTGGTGACTATCGAGGAGATCTGCTACCTTCAGGCCGACGACAAGTACACGAATCTCGTCACCTCGAACGCGACTTATCTGCTCAGCACGACGCTCAAGCAATTGAAGAGGCGGCTGGATCCGAAACTGTTCTGGCAGGTTCACCGCAGCACGATCATCAATGTGCGAGCCATCGAGACCATCCATCGCTCCTTCAGGGGAACGATGGAGGTGAAGCTCAGGACGCGCCCCGAGTGGTTGGCGGTGAGCGCGGCGTACGCCCACTTGTTCCGCCAAAACTGAGCGTCATCGCCGCTCTTGACATCCGACCGGCAAACCATGACACGAAACGCCTTTGACCGAGCGAAGGATTTCTGCGAGCGGTTCGGCCTGGCCGCGCCGATCCTGCAGGCACCGATGGCGGGCGCATGCCCGGTCTCTCTCGCCGCGGCCGTTGCGAATGCCGGAGGCATGGGAGGTCTGGGTGCGCTCCTGACGGATCCCGACGGCATCGCCACCTGGACGGCCCGATTCCGGACGGAAAGCCAAGGCCCTTTTCAAATCAATCTCTGGATTCCGGATCCGCCGCCCCGGCGAGACACGGGCGCGGAGGCGCGGCTGCGCGACTTTCTGGGCAAATGGGGGCCGCCAGTACCGCCTGCAGCCGCTGATGCCACACCTCTCGACTTTGCGGCGCAATGCGCGGCGCTTCTCGCTGCACGACCCGCGGCCGCTTCGTCGATCATGGGTCTTTATCCGACGGCATTCGTAGGCGAGCTCAAAGCGCACGGAATTGCCTGGTTCGCGTGCGCGACGACAGTGGCGGAGGCTTTGGCGGCGGAAGCAGCCGGTGCAGATGCCATCGTCGCGCAGGGTTCCGAAGCAGGCGGCCATCGCGGCAGTTTCGACGCGAGCGAGGCGGAACGGCGGGCCGTCGGCCTCTTCGCGCTGTTGCCGAGACTCGCCGACCCAGTGTCGATCCCAATCATTGCGACCGGAGGGATAGCCGACGGCCGCGGTGTCGCCGCAGCGCTCCTCCTCGGCGCAAGCGCCGTGCAAATCGGAACCGGCTTCTTGCGCTGCCCCGAGGCGCAGACGAACCCCGCATGGGCCAATGCGCTCGCCGGCCTCGACCCAGAAGGCACGACGCTGACCCGCGCCTTCTCCGGGAGAGCGGGGCGAGCGATCGACACTCGATACGTCCGAGCGGCGACGCAGCCCGATGCGCCTCCGCCCGCCCCTTATCCGGTACAGCGCGCCCTCACGGCTCCCATGCGTTCCGCAGCGGCCGCCTCGCGCGATATTCAACGGATGCAGGCCTGGGCCGGTCAATCCGCGTGGCTGGCGCGCGCGGAGCCGGCCGGTGAGACCGTGCGCCGGCTCTGGGCGGACGCGCAATCCTTGCTGGAGCACTGCCGCTGACCTCATCCTGGAGGTAGGACGCGCGGTGCGCCGGTGGGAGGAGTTTGCCGCGGTGGCGGGCGCTCCCGAGGATTACGTGCAGCAGATCAAGGCGAACCAGCGCCTGCAACTTTGCGAGCCCTCATCAGGCGGATAGGATTCACAAGACGGACCGAATTACGAGCACTGATGCCCGATTTGCCGGACAACACCTGTGGAAGGTACGCTGCGGCCGTAACCTAAGGCCTTGCCCGCACTACGCGGTGCCGGTGGATCTCTTCCGGGGGGAACCTGATGCGTCGATTGATCTTCGGTCTGATTGTCGCGGCCGGTGTGGCCGTGCATTCGCAATCTGGCGCGGGCGCCACCGCCGCCAGCACGGGCGCTGCCGGTGCCAGCACAGGCGCCGCGGCTGCGAGGCACAACCCTCACGAAGTCGATTGGACCCGGCACGGCGGCAACCCGGACGAGCAGCGCTATAGCAAGCTCAACCAGGTAAACGTCGGCAACGTCGGGCAGCTGGGCCTTGCCTGGTATGCGGACATCCCCGAGCGCGGCGGCTACCAGAGCACGCCGCTGGTGATTGACGGGATCCTCTACATGACGGCCCCGTGGAGCAGCCTCTACGCCTTCGATGCGAAGACCGGCAAGCAGCTGTGGAAGGTCGACCCGCACGCGCCGCGCGAGATCGCCGCCACCTCGATCTGCTGCAACATCTCCAACCGCGGCGCGGCCTATGCGGATGGCAAGATCATCTGGGGCACCATCGATGGGCGCCTGATGGCAGTGGATGCGAAGACCGGCAAGAAGGCCTGGGAAGCGCGCGTCGCGGACCCGAAGCTGCAGTACTCGATCACCGGCGCGCCGCACATCGGCGATGGCTTGGTGTTCATCGGCGTGGGCGGCGCGGAGTTCTACACCCGCGGCTTCCTCGACGCGTACGACGTGAGGACGGGCAAGCTGGTGTGGAAGTTCTACACCGTGCCGGGCGACCCCTCGAAGGGTCCGGACGGCGCGGCGTCCGACAACGTGATGCCAATGGCCGCGAAGACGTGGCACGGCAAGTGGTGGGAGAAAGGCGGTGGCGGCAGCACGTGGGATGGCATCATCTACGATCCGCGGACGGACTTGGTGATCTTCGGAACCGGCAATGGCATCCCGTGGCCGGCACAACTGCGTTCGCCGGGCGGTGGCGACAACCTGTTCATCTCCTCCATCATCGCGGTGCATGCGAAGACCGGCAAGTACAAGTGGCACTACCAGGCCACGCCGATGGACGGCTTCGACTTCGACAACACTGCACCGCTGACGCTGGCGGACATCACCGTCGATGGTCGGCGGAAGCACGTGGTGATGCAGGCGCCAAAGAACGGTGTGTTCTACGTGATCGAGACAGCCACCGGCAAGGTGGTGTCGGCGGATCCGTATGTGCCGAAGATCAACTGGGCGCTGGGCTTCGACAAAGCGCATAACTGGAAGCCCATCCTCAATCCGGAGGCCAACTACGGCAAGACCGGCAAGGGTTTCTACGTGCTGCCTTCGCAGGCGCACGTGTGGCAGGGGCAGTCGTTCAATCCGCAGACAGGCCTGATTTACGTGCCGACGCGAAGCGGCGTGGGTTCGTTCTACGCCGAGAAAGGCGGCCGCATCCTGGGCAACCAGATGGTGGATGTCAGCATGTTTCACAAGCCGGAGGGCAAGCGGCCCGTGGTCGAGAACCCCGGCGCCTACCTGCTGGCTTGGGATCCTGTGGCCCGCAAGGCGGCCTGGGAGCAGCGCGAAGGCAGCGGCGGCGCCGGCACGCTCACGACTGCCGGCAATCTGGTATTCCAGGGCACATCCGGGAAGAAGCTCTCGGCGTTCCGCGCCGACACTGGCGCGAAGGTGTGGTCGGTCGACACGCAGGGCAACGTCGTGCCGGGCCCGGTGACGTACTCGATCGATGGCGTGCAATACCTCGCGGTGATCTCCTCGGCCAGCACCGGTTTTGCCGCCGCCGCCGGCCAGAACCGCCTGCTGGTGTACAAGCTTAACGGCACCGTGCAGCTGCCGCCGGCCCCGCCGCAGGTGCCGCAGGTGCTCAACCCGCCGCCGAACTTCGGCGACGCGGCGATGCACGCACGCGGCCAGGACCTCTACCAGCGCAACTGCAGCGGTTGCCACGAGGGCGGGCGCATATTCAGTGGCTTCCCGGATCTCAATTACACGGTCGCGCTCAACAGCCCCGATCTATTCAAGGCCATCGTGGTCGATGGCGCGCTCGCCGAGAATGGCATGATCTCGTTCAAGAACTCACTGAAAGCGGAGGACGCAGAGGCGATCCGCTCTTTCCTCACCGCGCGCGCAAACGAGCTCAAGCGACATCCGCCGGCGAGGTTCGGGCCGGGTGGTCCTGGTGGGCCGCCTCCGGGGGCTGGCCCGCCGCCCGGTGCAGGTGGTCCGCCGTCTGCGCCGACCGCGCACCAGTAGGTGCGACGGCGAGCGTCCGATAGCGCCCGAGCTGCGGGCGGGAGCGCGAGCAGGCGATCGAGATCACCCTGCC
>JASHTA010000143.1 GCA_030040795.1 Gammaproteobacteria bacterium
GCTCACCGCTTCAGCTTCTGCGCCACGCGGCGGTACGCCTCGCGAAACGGAATGCCCTCGGACGCGACGAGCGCATAGGCCTCCTCCGCCGCGTGAATCGCGGGATCGAGCTCGATGCGGTCGGCGCGGAACCGCATGGCCTCGATCGCGTGCGGCAGAATGTCGAGCGTGTCGGCAGCAAGATCGATGCCGCGAAAGAGCGGCGGCTTCAAAAGCTGCAGGTCGCGCTGGTATCCCGAGGGGAGCTTCGCGAGAACGCCGAGCACTTCCGCGAGGCAGGACTGCGCGGTGGCCGAGCGGGCACGCACCAGCTCGAACACGTCGGGATTGCGCTTCTGGGGCATGATCGAGGAGCCCGTGGTGAAGGCGTCGGGCAGCTCGAGGAATCCGAACTCCCGCGTGTAGAACAGGAGCACGTCCGCCGCGAAGCGGCCGAGATCCTGCATGAGGAGCGCGAGCTCGAAGAGCAGGCTCGCCTCGGCCTTTCCCCGCGAGAGCTGCACGGCCGTCACCGGCTCGTGCGGGCCGGAGAAGCCGAGCGCGCGCGCGGTGGCCTCGCGATCGATCGGAAGCCCCGGCGTGCCGTAGCCCGCCGCGGAGCCGAGCGGACTGCGGGAGATGCGCCGCCTCACCGTTCGCAGCCCCTCTGCATCGTCGCGAATCTCGGCCGCGAATCCCCCAGCCCACCAATCCACCGAGCTCGGCATCGCCTGCTGCATGTGGGTGTAACCGGGCAGCGGGATGCCTGCATGCCGGGCACCGAGCGCATCGAGAGCCCGGGCGACCTGCTCCGCTGCGGTGGCGAGCTCTCCGATGGCGTCGCGCAGATAGAGCCGGATCGCCGTGAGCACCTGATCGTTGCGCGAGCGTCCGAGGTGGATGCGGCCGCCGACCGGCCCGAGCCGCTCCGTGAGCCGCCGCTCGAGCGCGGTCTGTCCATCCTCGTCGGCGAGCTCGATGTGCCAGAGGCCCTGCGCGTGCTCCTGCGCGATGGCGAGGAGAGCCGTGCGCAGCGCCTCGCAATCGGCCTCGGACAGCAGCCCGCAACCGCGCAGCATCTCCGCATGCGCCACCGAGGCCTGCACGTCGTAGCGCACGAGCCGCTCGTCGAGCGAGTGGTCCTCGCCGGCCGTGTAGCGCAGCACGCGCTCGTCGAGCGGCGCGCCTTTGTCCCAGAGCCGAGTCATGGTTGCAGCGGCTGCATGGATCTCAAGCGGGCTCAGGCGCCTTTGAAGGCAGCCGGGTTCGCATGGGCAGCACTGCTCACCTCCGTGCCGCTCACCTGCTGCTCGGCGGCGGTGAGGGCGTTCACGTCGGCGACGATCAGCGTTCCGGTGCCCTCGTTGGTGAACACCTCGCCGAGGATGCCTTCCGGCGCCTTGTACGAGACGACGTGGACGCGGCGGACTCCACCGCGAATGGCGTTGTCGATGGCCTTGGCCTTCGGCAGCATGCCGTCGCGGATGCAGCCCTCGCGCTGCAGCCGCTCGAGGCCGCGCAGGTCGGTGTAAGAGATGAGCGAGCCCGGGTCGTCCACGCGCTCGAGGATTCCGGGAGCGCCGGTGCAGAGGATCAGCTTCTCCGCACCGAGGGCGGCGCCGATCTCGGCGGCCACCGTGTCGGCATTGATGTTGAGCAGCACGCCGTTCTCGTCGGCGGAGAGAGGACTCACCACCGGCATCAAGCCGCTGTCGAGCAGCTTGCGGACGACGGTCGTATCGATACCGTCGATGTCGCCGACGAAGCCGAAGTCCACCGTCTCGTCGGTGCCGTCGATCTTTACCGGCGGGCGCTTGTGGGCCCGGACCAGGCCCGCATCGACGCCGCTCACGCCGATGGCGTCGATGTTGAGGTCGCGGCAGAGGGCGAGGATGCGTGTATTGATGAGCCCGTTGAGCACCATCGCCGTGAGGTCGATCGACTTCTCGTCGGTGACGCGCCGGCCCTGCACGATGCGCGTCGGCACGCCGAGTGCGTCCGAGAGCTCGGTGAGCTGCGGCCCGCCTCCGTGCACGAGCACCACGCGAACGCCGAAGTAGTGCAGGATGCCGATCTGCTCGATGAGCGCCCGCGTGGACTTCTCGTCGCCGAAGACGCCTCCGCCCGCCTTCACGACGAAGGTCTTGCCCTTGTACAGGCGGATGTAGGGCGCGGCGCTCTTGAGCGCGCGGATCGCGAGCGCTTCATCCGGTTTGTGAATCAGCACAGGTCAGGCTCCTTTCAGCAATCGGTACAGCACGGCCATCTGCGCGATCATCCGGTTCTGCGCTTCGCGCTGAACGACGCTGCGCGGGCCATCGAGCACCTCGTCGGCCACGGCGGTGTTGCGGCGGACGGGCAGGCAGTGCATCAGGCGGCAGTCCGGGGCGGCGCGGGCAAACCAGCTCTCGCGCACGCACCAGCCGGTGAGGGCCGCGCGCAGCCGCGCATCGGCTTCCGGATCGCCGTAATGCGCGGTCGAGCCCCACTCCTTTGCATAGACCACGTGCGCGCCGGCGAGGGCGTCGTCGCGATCCGCTGTCTCGCGCACGGAGCCGCCGGAGGCGGCCGCGGCACGGCGGGCCTTCTCGAGGAGCGGCGCGGGCAGGCCGAAGCCTTCGGGCCTCAAGACGATCACCTCCATGCCACGCATCGCGGCCATGTGCGTCGCGGCGGCCGGCACTGCAAGCGGGAGCGCGCGCGGATGATAGGCCCACGACAGCACGAAGCGGCCGCCGCGCGGCACGGCGTAATCGTCCAGCGTCTTCCAGTCGGCGAGCGCTTGGCACGGGTGGTTCGCCGCGGACTCGAGGTTGATGAGCGGCTTGTCGAGGAGCGCGGTCATGGCCTTGAAGCTCGTCTCGCCGAGATCGTCGGCGAGGCTCCTCGCCTCGCCGAAGGCCCGGATGCCGAGCGCGTCGCAGTACGAGGCGAGCACCGGGATGCCCTCGCGCACGTGCTCGGCGGCCGCGCCGTTCATCACCGCGCCGAGCCGCGTTTCCATCAGGTACGAGCCCTGGCCGGGCGTGATGACGAACGAGGTCCCGCCGAGCCGGGCCATGCCGGCTTGGAACGAGGCGAGCGTGCGCAGGGACGGATTGAAGAAGAGCAGGCCGAGGATCTTTCCTGCGAGCGCGTGCGGCTCGGGGCGCGCCTCGAGGCGCCGGGCCAGGTCGAGCAGCGCAACGATCTCGTCGCGCTCGAAGTCCGCCAAGTCGAGGAATCGATTCATGGCGTCACGGCAGCGCCTTGAGCGCATCGCGCAGCAGATCGACGTGCTGCTCCTCGAGGATGTAGGGCGCGAGGAGGCGCAGGACGTGAGGATCGCTGCTCGTGCCGGTGAGGATGCCGCGCGCCAGCAGCTCCGATTGGATCTCCTTGGCTGGACGCGACGTGCGCAGCCCCGTGAGAAAGCCCGCACCCTGGTGTCCGGTGACGGGTCCGACGATGCAGGTCTCGCGAATGTAGGCCGAGACCCGGCGGACCCGCTCGAGCAGGTGCTCGGACTCGATCGCGTCGATGACGGCCTCGATCGCCGCGCAGGCGAGCGGACCGCCGCCGAACGTCGTGCCGAGCAGATCGAGCTTCACGCCGCCCGCGACTTTCGCGGACATGAGCAGGGCCGCGCAGGGGAAGCCGTTGCCGAGCGCCTTGGCGCACGTGATCATGTCGGGCGTCACGCCGTACAGATTGGCGGCGAACGGCTGGCCCGTGCGGCCTACGCCGCATTGCACTTCATCGAAGATCAGCAGGGCGCCGGTCCGATCGCAGCGCCGGCGCAGGGCCTCCAGGAAGGGCGCGCCGAGGTCGAACGCTCCGCCGAGCCCTTGAACAGGCTCGACGATGACCGCCGCGGTTTGCTCCGTGACGTGCCCCTCGATCGCGGCGATGTCCCGCCGCGGAATGAAGCTCACGTCGAACGGCGCGCGGGGAAACCCGTACCACTTCTGTGCCGCGCCCCAGGTGACTGCGCCGGCCGCCGCCGTGCGCCCATGAAAGCTGTGCTCGATGGCGGCGACGTGCGCGCGCTGCGTCAGGCGGAACGCCATCTTCAGCGCGTTCTCGTTCGCCTCGGCGCCGCTGTTGACGAGGAACACCGTGTCGAGGCCGAGGCCCGCGAAGCGCACCAGCCGCGCCGCGGCGCGCAGCCGCACGTCCATGGGAATGGCGTTGGTTTGAAACTGGCAGGCGCGCGCCTGTTCGGCGAGCGCACGGGTCCAGGCCGCGTGACCGTAGCCGAGCGCTGCAACGGCGTGTCCGCCGTACAGATCGAGCACGCGCTCTCCGTGCCTGCCGCGCAACCATACGCCCTCCGCCGAGACGACCTCGAGCGGGTATTGCGCGAACACGCGCGCCAGATGGTCCTCGACGGGTGGTGGCGAAGGCCTCACTGCGGCTGCGGAGCTCATAGACACCTCATCCAAATCGAGCCCGGTTTTGGGTCACGTGCAACTCCACTCCCGCGCGCGGATCAGGTCCAGCCCGGCGCGGGAAGCTCGAGACCCGCGGTCTCGGGCAGGGAATACATGCGGTTCAGCCACTGCAACGCGCCGCCGGCGGCGCCCTTCGTGAGATTGTCGACCACGCAGAGCACGGCGACGGTGCGCCCGTTCGTCGCGGCGGACAGGTGCGCGTAATTGCTGGCGACCACGTTCTTCACTCGCGGCGGCTCATCGAGCACCTTCACGAACGGGGCGCGCGCATAGAAGTCGCGCAGCGCCGCAATGACGCGCGCCGAGTCGAGGGAGGTGCGGAGCGCACCCTGGACGGTCACATGAATGCCGCGGGCGAAGGGTCCTGAGGAGGGCACGAAGCTGAAGTCCGCCTCGACGCCCGACGCCGCGCGCGCACAGGCGATGACTTCCGGAATGTGGCGGTGAGCGAGCGCGCTGTAGCTGTAGACGTCGCTGTGCCGGAGCGGGTGATGGGTGCCCTCGACAGGCTTGCGGCCGGAGCCGGTGCTGCCCGTGATGCCGGAGACATAGAGCGTCGGTCCGGTGAGCCCGAGCTTCAGCAGCGGCACGCTCGCGAGCAGGATCGCGCTGGCGAAGCAGCCCGGATGCGCGACGTGGCGAGTCGGCAGGCTCTCGAGGTGCTCGGGCAGCGCGCAGGTGAACTCCGCGAGCCGCCGCGGCGCGCCGTGCTCGTGGCGGTACACGGCCTGGTAGGCCTCCGCCGAGCGATAGCGAAAATCGGCGGAGATGTCGACCACCCGCGGATGCTTGCCCGCGCGCTCCGCCGCGTCGAGCAAGCGGTCGATGAGCGGCGCGGCAACGCCGTGGGGCGCCGCGGAAAGCATCGCGGTGCTCGGCGACTCGGCAAGGATGGCCTCGATCTGCGGCTGCGACTGGAAGCGCGTGTCTGCGTAGGCGCTCGCGAGGTGCGGGAAGGCGCTCGCCACCCGCTCTCCGGGCTTACTGTCCGACAGCACGCCGGCAAGCTCGAATCCGGGGTGCGCCGCGAGCAGGCGCAGCAGCTCACCCGCGACGTAGCCGCTGCCGCCGATCACGATCGCGGGAATGCGCGCGCTCATGCCGCCGCGCACCGGGCGAGGAGCCCGACGACCTCGATGACGCGGTCGCCGAGCGCCGCGCCATCGCTCATGGCATTGAACGCAGGAACGCCGAGCTGCCGCTCGATGATCTCTACTCCCACGCGGTTGTCCGTCGCGGGCCCGGTGACGACGCAGGGCTCGATGTGGAAC
>JASHTA010000144.1 GCA_030040795.1 Gammaproteobacteria bacterium
CCGCAGCGCGTGCACGTACACCTCCACGGCGTTGCTCTCGATCTCCCCGCCCCAGCCGTAGAGCCGATCCTCGAGCTGCGCCCGCGAGAGGATGGCGCCGGGCCGCAGCAGCAGCGCCTCGAGTACCGCGAACTCGCGCGCCGAGAGGGTGATGGGCTCTGCGTTCCGCGAGACCTCGTGCGTGACCGGATTCAAGCGAATGCCCGCGTGCTCGATCACGGGCTCGCCCCGGCCCGCGCCGCGGCGCAGGACGGAGCGCATGCGAGCCGCGAGCTCGTCCAGATCGAACGGCTTGACGAGGTAGTCGTCCGCTCCCGAGTCGAGCCCCGCGATGCGGCTCTGCACGTCATCCCGCGCGGTGATGATGATCACGGGCGCCGTGATGCCGCGGCTGCGCGCTTCGCGCAGCACGTCGAGTCCCGCGCGCTTCGGGAGTCCCAGGTCGAGCAGAACGATATCGAAGTCCGAGCTCTCGAGCGCAACGGCCGCGTTCGCCCCATCGCGGATCCAGTCGACGGTGTGGCCGTCCTGGCGCAATGCGGTCCCGACCGCCTCGGCGATCATTCGGTCGTCCTCGATCAGCAGCACGCGCATGACCGCAAGTTTACGCGCATGCTTTCGAGGCGACTGCGGCGCGGCCCCATGCGTCGCGGCCTCATGCGTCGGGGCCCATGCGTCGCGGCCTTATCCGCCGCGGTCCGCGTGCCGGTAAAGCTCCGAGCCGGCGAGATAGCCCCTGTCGTTATGGCCGCCGGCAATGAGTACCGTACCCCGCCCCAGGGCTGTTGCCGTATGCAGGGCACGGCCGGTCGCAAGGGTTCCTGCCCGGCTGAACCGGCCGCTTGCCGGATCGTAAAGCTCCGCGCTCGCGATGAAGCCGGTGCCGCTGAAACTGTCGTTGCCTCCGACGAACAGCACCGCCCCGTCCGGGAGGCGCGTCGCCGTGAAAGAGTCGCGCGCCGCATGCAGACTGTCCGCCGCAGTGAATCGACCCGCGGCCGGATCGTAGAGTTCCGCGCTCGCGAGCACTCCGCTCGTGGCATCGCCTCCTGCGATCAGTACCCGGCCATTCCCGAGGAGCGCCGCGCGTGCACCCTGGCGCGCGGTGTTGAGCGTACCGGTTGCGATGAACCGACCCGGCTCAGAGGCGTGACCCAGCTCAGAGGCGTGACCCGGCGCAGCGGCGTGGCTCGGCGCAACCCGCCGGCTGGCCGGGTCGTAGAGCTCCGCGCTCGCGAGCATGCCGTCTCGGCCGCCTCCCCCGGCGAGCAGCACGCTGCCGTTCCTCAAGCGCGTTGCCGTGTGAAAGGAGCGTGCCGCCAGCAGGCTCGCGGTGGCGGTAAATCGGCCCGTCGAGGGATCGTAGAGCTCCGCGCTTGCCAGGACGCCGCTGTTCCCGTCACCTCCGGCAATGAGTACCGCGCCATTCGCGAGGAGCGTCGCCGTGTGCGAGTCGCGCTCCGTCCAGAGATCGCCGGTAACGGTGAAGAGGCCGGTCGCCGGATCGTAGAGCTCGGCGCTCGCGAGGATCCCGTCCGTCCCGTAGCCTCCGACGATCAGCACCTTGCCGTTACTGAGCCGTGTCGCCGTTGCCGCCTGGCGTGCAACGTTGAGACTGCCGGTGGCCGTGAACCGGCCTGTCGTCGGGTCGTAGAGTTCCGCGCTGCCGAGCACACCGCCGCTGTTGCTACCCCCGGCGATCAGTACCTGGCCGCTCCTCAAGAGCGTTGCCGTGTGGGCGTCGCGCGCGGTGCTCAGGCTGCCTGTTGAGACAAAGGTACTGGGCGTCCTCTGAGCAGGCGATCGGGTGTCTCCGCTATGCGTGGGAGCCAATGGTTTCGGCCGGCGACCTCATCGAGAAGGCGATTCTCGCCAGATTGCAGCGCCTGACACAAGCGCTCGCGCGGCGCTCTTGCGGGCGTGGGCGCCGTGGGGTCCAGGTAGGATGGTCCAGGCGTGGACGCTCTCCACGCCTGAACGCTCTCTACGCCTGGACGCTCAAGAGATTCCCGGTCGATTTCGTGCCGAGATCGGACGCGAGCGTGTTGAGGAAGCTTCCGAGCGTCGCCGGGTTGCCGGTCGATGCGCCAAAGGCGCTCACGAGGTTGTTGAAGCTCTGCTGGAGCGACGTGAGCGATGAGCTGCTGGCCGAAGTCGCCGAGGTGTTGGCCGCCGTAGTGGCCGTCGAGGAGGTTGCCGAAGTGGCGCTCGAGGACTGCAGCTGCTGGATGAGACTCTGCAGCCCCTGCTGGATGTGAGCGCCACGACGATGCCCGTGGCCGTGTGACGTGCCGGAGAGGCCTGCCGCAGTCGTCGCGGCCGTGCCCTGCGATGCACCCGTCGTTCCGCTTTGTGACTGCAAGGCCGCGAACAAGCTCTGCACGAAGCTCTGGAGCGCTTGCGATTCGCTCTGCTGCGTGGAGGAGGGCGTGGACGAGGAGCCCGAGGATGCTCCACTGCCCGTCTGCGAGCCCGTGACACCGACCTGTTGCAGTGCCTGCATGATCGTGCTCAGCATCCCACCTTCCTGAGAGGCGCCCGGCGGCGAGCTCAGAGCATTGCTGCCGGTGATCCCGTTGCTGGCGGCATGATGCTGTCCATAGAGCATCTGGGCGAGCATCGTGCTCAATTGCGAGGCGCTGCCAATCGTCATGTCTGAAGTCTCCGTGCTCTCGTCGTGCGAGGTCCCGGAAACTTGAGCAAGAAACCGGCCAGATTCCCCCGGCAATCTGTGGATCGCGTTGCAAATCGAGCGTCACGGCGACCTCGCGGGGT
>JASHTA010000145.1 GCA_030040795.1 Gammaproteobacteria bacterium
GATGGAGCCCTCGAGCGCGTACCGCAGCCTTTGAGAGGCCAGCTGGTAGGCGACGGTGGTGACGAGTCCGGCCCGCGAGGCGACGGGCGTCTCTCCCGTGTTCATCAGCACGAAGCAGCCCGTGCCGTAGGTGTTCTTCGCCTCTCCGGGCGCGAAGCATGCCTGGCCGACGAGCGCAGCCTGCTGGTCGCCGAGCAGCCCCGCAATGCTCGCGCCGGCGAGCGGAGCGACGCGCGCTTCGCAGCATACGCCGCTCGAGGGCACGATCCGCGGCAACGTGGCCCGCGGAATCTCGAAGGCCTCGAGCAGCTCCGCATCCCAGTCGAGCGTTTGCAGGCTCATGAGCTGCGTGCGGCTCGCGTTTGTCACATCGGTGAGGTGCATGCCCCCTCGCGCGCCACCGGAGAGATTCCAGGCGAGCCACGAGTCGACGGTCCCGAAGAGCGCATCGCCCGCCTGCGCCATGGCCCGGGCGCCGGGGATCGCATCGAGCAGCCATTTGAGCTTCGGCGCGCTGAAGTAGCTTGCGAGCGGCAAGCCGGTCTTCGCCCTGAAGCGGTCGCGGCCGCCCTGGCGCGCGAGCTCGGCGACGAGTCCTTCGACGCGCGTGTCCTGCCAGACGAGCGCGTGATGCAAGGGCTCACCCGTGCGCCGGTCCCAGAGAACGGTCGTCTCACGCTGATTCGCGATGCCGATGGATGCGAGGTCCGATGCGGAGAGGCCGCCACTTGCGAGCGCCGCGCCGATCACCTCGAGCGTGCTCTGCCAGATCTCGGCGGCGTCGTGCTCCACCCAGCCGGGCCGCGGAAAGATCTGGCGATGCTCCTTCTGCGCGCTCGCGACGAGCGCGCCGCGCCGATCAAACACGATGAAGCGCGTGCTCGTGGTGCCCTGGTCGATCGCTCCGAGATACCTCCTCATGGCTGAAGCCTCGCTCGGGCGCCGTCGGCCGGCGCCTTGAGATACCGATCGAGCCGTTCGGCAGCGCCGGAGGGCAAGTGCAGGCCGAGCTTCGAGCGCCGCCACAGGATATCCTCGGAGCTCGCCGCCCACTCGTGCGCTCTCAAATACTCGACCTCGGCCGCCGTGAGCCCCGCGCCGAAATGCTCGCCGAGCGCATCGAACGAGGCCGCGCCACCGACGATCCGCTCCATCCTCGTGCCGTAGGCGTGCGCCATGCGGCGTGCGACCGGGCCGGGCAGGAAGGGCCAGCGGCGCAGCGCGCCGGTGAGGAAGGCCTCGAAATCTCCGCCAGGCAGATCGCCGCCCGGCAGGGGCGCCTCGGCGGTCCAGGAGCTCGAGGAGCCGCCGACCAGCGCGTGCAGCTTGTGCAGCGCTGCCTCGGCGAGGCTGCGGTAGGTCGAGATCTTGCCGCCGATCACGGAAAGGATTGCCGTGCCTGTGGCCGCGTGCTCGAGCTCCAGATCGTAATCGCGTGTGACCGCTTCGGCGCGGGCCGCGTGGTCGTCGTAGAGCGCCCGCACGCCCGCGTAGCGCCAGACCGCATCCGTCGGGTGCGCGGTGCGCTTGAAATAGCGGTTGACGCTTTCGCAGAGATACTCGATCTCCTCGGTGGAGGCGTGCGCTTCGCGCAGATCTTCCGAGTACGCCACGTCCGTGGTGCCGATGAGCGTGAACCGGTCCTCGTAGGGTATGGCGAACACCACTCGCCGATCGGGATTCTGAAGCAGATACGCCTGGTCTCCCGCGAACAGTCGCGGCACCACGATGTGGCTGCCCTTGATGAGGCGGATGCGGTCATCGGCGGGCAATCCGGCCGCTTGCCTCATCGCCTCGATCCAGCACCCGGAGGCGTTCACGAGCGCCACCCCTTGCACATGAAATCGCCGCCCGCTCGCCATGTCCGCGCACACGACATTCCATCCGTCCCGATCGGCCGTCGCCGTCTCGAGCCGAGTGTGTGTGAGAATCACGGCCCCCCGCTCGGCCGCATCGAGAGCGTTGAGCACCACGAGACGGCTGTCATCGACGCAGCAGTCCGAATACGCGAAGCCTCGGGTGAAATCGGGCTTGAGCGGCTCGCCGGACGGATCGCGGTCGAGTCGAAGCGCGCGCGAGGGCGCCAGGAGCCTGCGGCCGCCGAGATGATCGTAGGCGAGCAAGGCAAGCCTGATCTGCCAGCGCGGACGCAATCCCGGCGCGTGGGGCAGCACGAACCGGATCGGCCGCACGATGTGGGGGGCGATGGCGAGCAGCCGCTCGCGCTCGGTCAGCGCCTCGCGCACCAGCCGGATCTCGCCGTGCTCGAGATAGCGCAGGCCCCCGTGGATCAGCTTGGTGCTGGCCGATGAGGTGAACGAAGCGAGATCCGCCTGCTCGAGGAGGCACACGCGCAAGCCGCGCCCGGCGGCATCGCGCGCAATGCCCGCGCCGTTGATGCCGCCGCCAATTACCACCAGATCGAATCGCTGAATTTCCGCCATCTCGGGTACCGGGCGCGAGCCCCGAAGGAGTATATTGCGACGGCTTGCCCGCCGCCGCGCCGGACGAAGGACTTCGCGCCGGACGGACGATTGACTTCCCAGACGAGTATCCATTGGTCGCTCACGCCCGCTCCCGCGCAAGCTCCCGTCTCATCGCGCTGATCGTCGCCTCCGCCATGTTCATGGCGGGCCTCGATGCCTCCGTCATCGTGGTCGCGATGCCCGATATGGCGCGCACGTTCGCGGTGCGGCCCGTCGACCTCAACATAGGCATCACGATCTACATCCTCGCGCAGGCCGTGCTGCTGCCGAGCAGCAACTGGGTCGCGGACCGCTTCGGCGCGCGCAGGGTCTTCGCGCTCGCGGTGGCGGGATTCACGTGCGCCTCGATCCTCTGTGCGCTGAGCCACACGCTTGCCGAGTTCATCGTCGCGCGCGTGCTGCAAGGTGCCGCCGCAGCGCTCATGACGCCCATCGCCCGCATCGTCCTGCTCAAGTCCACCG
Source organism: Gammaproteobacteria bacterium (assembly GCA_030040795.1). GTDB lineage: Bacteria > Pseudomonadota > Gammaproteobacteria > Steroidobacterales > Steroidobacteraceae > JASHUC01. Next base: position 2,949 of record JASHTA010000145.1, read on the forward strand.
AGAAGGAGGACCTCATCACGGTGATGACGATCAGCACCGTGCCGATGCTCGTCGCTCCGACCGTCGGGCCGGCGGTCGGCGGCTTCATCACGACTTACTTTTCCTGGCCGTGGATCTTTCTGCTCAACGTGCCGGTGGGCGCCGCGGGAGTGCCGCTCATTCTGCGCTTCATCCCGCCCCTCAAGGCCGACGAGCGCCGTCCGTTCGATGTCACGGGATTCGCGCTGCTCGCCGTCGCCTCGAGCGGCATCCTCTCCGGCCTCGACCTCATGAGCACGACGGGGGGCTCGTGGTTGGCCGGCTTGGCGCTCACGGCCGCAGGGCTCGCCTTTGCCGTGATCGCCGTCCGTCACCTCGCGAGGCATGCACATCCCGTGCTCTCCCTGCGCGCCGCGCACATCCACACGTTCGCTGCGACGACGCTGAACGGCGGGGCTCTGGTACGGATGCCCGTGCGGGCGCTTCCGTTCGTTCTGCCGCTGCTGTTCGAGGTG
>JASHTA010000146.1 GCA_030040795.1 Gammaproteobacteria bacterium
CCGATTTCGCTGGATTATCAATTAGTGTTGCATGGATTAGCATCTCTTCCGAGAACTGTCAGAAAGGGTTGCGAACGGCGCTCGCTGGCGTTCCGGCCCTGCGCGTGCCGGCCACATAGGATCGGGCAGGATGCAGGGGATTTTGAGGGCTGAGAGGAGGTCAAGATGAGTACCAAGGCTGTAAGAAGCGAATCCGCAAAAGGTTCTGCCACCGTGGCGCGCGGCGTTGCGCGAATCGTGCGCGGTATGCCGACTTCCGATGGTGCCGGCGTGAAGCTCACTCGCGTCATCGGCCAGCCGCAGCTCGCGGATCTCGATCCGTTCCTGCTGCTCGATGAGTTTGGCACCGACAATCCTGGCGATTACATCGCGGGATTTCCGGAGCACCCCCATCGGGGCTTCGAGACGGTGACCTACATGCTCGATGGCCGGATGCGCCATCGCGATAACCATGGCCACGAGGGCGTCCTCGCGCCGGGCAGCGTGCAATGGATGACGGCGGGACGCGGCATTGTGCACTCGGAAATGCCGGAGCAACAGGAAGGCCGCATGCGCGGGTTCCAGCTGTGGATCAACCTGCCGGCTCGCGACAAGATGACGGCGCCCCGGTACCAGGAGTTCGGGTCCGAGCGTATTCCCGTTGCAACGCCGGGCGCCGGCGTTCGAGTGAAAGTGATCGCGGGGCGAGTCGGCGACGTATCGGGACCGATCGCGCAGCCGGCCACAGACCCGATCTATCTGGACGTCGAGCTCGCGCCTGGCGCGCGGTTCTCGCAGGCCGTTCCGGCCGGTTACGCCGCGTTCGTCTATGTGTTCGAGGGCTCTGTGCAGGTGTTGAGAGGTGATGCGGAGGGTGGACAAGACGCCACCCCTTTGGGCACGCACGATCTTGCGGTGCTGACCGAAGGCGATCGGGTTGAGCTCCAGGGCGGCGCCGGGGCTGGTCCGAGCCGCGTGATCCTCGTGGCGGGCAAGCCATTGCGCGAGCCTGTTGCGAAGTACGGGCCGTTCGTCATGAACACGCGCGAGGAGCTGCAGCGGGCGTTTCAGGACTACCAGAGCGGGAGGTTCTGAGAACTGGAGCCGGAGCCGCCCGCGCCACTCGGCGTCGGCGGCTCTGCGGGGGTGATGGTCTCACGGGGTTGATGGCCCCACGAGGGTGATGGCCCTACGAGAGTGATGGCCCCCACGAGGGTGATGGTCCCCACGAGCGTGATGGCCCCGCGGTGCTGAACAGGCGAACCTGAAGTTAACTTCAGGTTCGCTTGCAACTCAGTCTTCGTACTGGAATACGTCCTCGAGCGGCACGCCGAAGACGCGCGCGATCTTGAACGCTGCCTCGAGCGAGGGCGCATAACGGCCCTGCTCGACGGCGATGATCGTCTGACGGGTGAGTCCGACGCGATCGGCGAGCTCCTGCTGCGTCATCTCTCCGTGATGAAAGCGCAGCGCACGGATGCTGTTGCGAACCCGCGTACGCGACGCGGGCGGAGTCTGCGGCGATGGCATCTTCACGCGCCGAGCCGATAGTAGACGAGCTGCGAGCCCAGCCGAACGAGCTCCGGTAAAGCGGACTTTAGATCGATCACCCGTTCCGGCTCGAGCAGTGGCGCTCGCGTGCGGCCGCGAGGATTCGCGGCTGAAGCGCGGTCACATCCCCCGGAATCGGTACTGGAACGCCTGGCTGACGGGCAGCGCCTCGGAGGATCCCTCGACGGTCACCTGCATCGCGCCGAGCTCGGTGCGGCGGACGTGCTTGATCGCCCGCACCTGTACGATGACGCTGCGATGGATCTGCCAGAAGGCGTTGGGATCGAGCGCATCGAGCAGCTCCTTGAGCGAGGTGCGGATCACCGCCTCCTCGTTGCGGGTGACGACCCGCGTGCACTTCTCGTCCGACTTGAAGAAGAGGATCTCCTCGACGGGAAACATCTTGATCAGGTTGCCGACGGTCGCAGTGACCCACGGGATGTAGGCGCTGCGCGCCGGGACGATCAGGCTTTGCCGCAGACCCTCGATCGCCGCGGCGATGTCCGGCACGGCGCCTCGCATCCGCTCGCGCACGCGCAGCAGAGTCTTGTCGAGCCTTTCGGACGTGATGGGCTTCAGCACGTAATCGAGCGCACCCGTCTCGAAGGCGCGGACGGCATGCTCCTCGTAGGCCGTCGTGAAGACGATGTGCGCCATGTGGCAGGCGCGCTCGGCGACGACAAATCCACTCGCCCCGGGCATGCGGATATCGAGGAATGCGATCTGCGGGCGGTGCAATTCCAGTGCCGCGAGGGCGGCGAGTCCGTCCCCGCATTCGGCGACGACCTCGAGCTCCGGCCAGAGCGATGCGAGCAGCCGGCGCAGCGCCTGGCGCTGAGGCGCTTCATCTTCTGCGATGAGCGCCGTGGCCTTCATCAGTTGTCCATGCCCTCGTCGAGCGGGGCGGTGGACCCATCATTCGGGAGCATCGCTTCCGGCACCATCGGACTCCGGAATGTCGATGGACGCGACTGCTCCTCCGTCCGCGCCGCCAGATAGCGAGAGAGCCGCGCGGCCGCCGTATTTCAACGCCAGCTGCGCCCGGACGTTCGAGAGCCCGACGCCGTGTCCGAGACCGGCCGACAGGCCCATTCCATTGTCGGTCACCGTCACGGTGATGTACGTCCCGTCCCAGCGGCGCTCGCGCCGGGCGCCGATCCGAATATGCCCCGGACCGGGCTTGGGCTCGATGCCGTGCTTGACCGCATTCTCGACGAGGGTCAGCAATATCAAGGGCGGGAATGCGGCGCTGCGTAGAGCGTCCGGCACGTCGATGACGTACGTCAGGCGGTCGGGCAGCCGTACCCTCATCAGCTCGAGGTAGCTGCTGCAGATCCGCAGCTGCTCGGCGAGCATCGAGCGCTGGTTGCTCTGGCGGAAGACCGGTAGCGCGGCCCGCAAGTGCTCGACCAGAGCATCGATCATGGCCTCCGCGCGGTCCACGTCCTGTCGCAACAGCGAGCGAAGCGATGCGAGGGTATTGAAGAGGAAGTGGGGCTCGATCTGTGCCTGCAGCACCAGCAGCTGGAGGTCCGTCTCCTGCTTCTGAAGCTGCAGCTCGCCGACTTCGCGTTCCCGGGCCTCTTCCGCGAGACGCTGCTGCTCGCCGAGATAAGACGGGAGCGCGAGCGCCCCGCTCAGCAGGAGAAACAGCACGGACGCGCTGATCAAGGAGAGTGGCGAGCTCGCCATGATGTGATAGCGGACCAAGTATTTCTCCGCCACCACTTGCGACTGCAGCGCTCGAGGCAGTACGACGCGGTTCGCGTATGTGCTTCCGACTTTCTGAAGCAGGTTGCCCGCGACGACGCCCAGAATCACGGCCGCGATGACACCGGTGACCTCGCGCCTCATCGGCCATTTCCGGCTGCGAACCCACGACGCGGCGAGCGGACCGAGGCACATGGTCACGATCATCATCTCGGCTGCGCCCAGTCCGATCACGAAACCGATGTGCCAGTTTTCGAGCATCATGCCGTTGGTTGTCCCTTCCCAAACGGCGAACACGCATCCGAAGGCGCCAAACAGAATGCAACGGCGCCACGACCAGTCCCAGGTGAATGCCGGATACCGGCGATAATCGAAGACGGTCCGAGCGCGCCCGCCCCGGCGCGCTCTGCGCTCGGCCGCCGGGTCGCGAAGCGCCGCCGAATCGCGAAGCGTCGCCGAATCGCCGCGGGCCGTGGCCGCGCTCACCCGCGTTCCGGCCGCGAGCCTGAAGGCCTCCTCCGGGTGGGCGCGGGAGCTCAAGGCGGCTCGCCTACACGACGGCGTTGAGCGCCCGAGCGACCGGCAGCCGCGCCGCGCGGATCGCCGGGAAGAGGCCACCGATGAGCCCGATCACGCAGGCCCAAACGATGCCGAGCACGATCAGGCCGGGTGTCACCGACATGGCAAACGCGATGGGAGGCTCGAGCCCCGACACCATCATGCTCGATACGTGGCCGTCGAAGAATATCCATGCGCAGAGCGCCCCGATCAGCGCGCCACCGATCGACAGGAGCAACGCCTCGGCGAGCACGGAGACGATGACCGAGCCCGACCCGAAGCCGATCGCGCGCAGCGTCGCGATCTCGAGAGAGCGGGAGCTCACCGCCGCGTAGAGGCTGTTGAGGGCGCCGAAGAGGGCTCCGGCCGCCATCATGCCGCCGATGAAGTATCCAATCCATTTGAGGATCAGGTTCAGTATGCGCGATTGGGCGGCGCGAAAGGCGGACTCGACGTATACATCGACGTGCAGCGTCGGGTCCGCGGCGAGGGCTCGCTTCAATTGATCGAAGGAGCCCGGACCCGCGAGCCGCACCGTGACGCTCTGAAACCAGTTGCGCTGATACGCGGAGAGCAGCGTCTGGGAGTCGGTGAGGATCTCCGAGTCGAGAAGATCGGGTCCGTTGCTCGTGAAGACGCCGACCACGACCCAATCGCCGTTTTGGAACGAGAGATGGCTGCCGATGTCGAGGCCGTAACGCGTCTTGAGGCTCTGCCCGACGATCAGCTCGTGCAAGCCGGGCCGGAAGAGCCGACCTGCAACGAGATGGACCTCCGGACGCAGCGCGAATTCCTCGCTGCCGACACCGCGCAGCGCCACGTTGGTCGGCTTGCCCGTGTCGCCATGCGTGACCTGCACTTGCGCCACCACTTCGGCGTCGACGATGGGGCGGCCCGCGGAATCCCGTGCGATGCCCGGGGCAGCGGTGATGTTGGGCACGGCATCGCTCGGCACGCTGCTCATGGCCTCCTGCAGCGCGCCGCCCGAGAGGATGAGGGCACGGTCGGGACTTCCGGCGCCCGCGATGGTACGCGAGAAGCCCACCGCCATCGCGAGCACGCTCAGGAGGACGGCGACCACGCCCGCGATGCCGATGACGATCACGAGGGAGGCGCCGCGCCGCTGCGGCAGGTTGCGCAGATTCATGCCGACGACTGCGGAGATCTGGCGAAGTACGCTCATCGGTTACCTCTTCAATGCACCGCCAGCGCGTCGATGATGGAGAGCCGCCGTGCACGCCAGGCGGCCGGCAGGACGCTCGCGAGCGCGAGCAGCACGCCGCCGGCGATTCCGGCCCCAAAGACGATCCAGGGCAGGTGCAGGCCGGGGATCTGGCCCTGCGCGAGCGCGCCCACGGCCGGCAGCAGCGCGTGAGCGAGCAGCAGGCCGATCACCGCCGCACCCACGCTGAGCAGAATCGCCTCGCTCACCACGAGCGTTGCGATGCCGCCGTCGGTGAAGCCCAGCGTCTTCATCACCGCGAACTCGTGGATGCGCTCGCGGAAAGCCTGCATGAGGGTGCTGCCGGTGAGCAGCAGCAGAGTCGCGAAGGCAGCTCCGACGATCGCCTCGACGAAGAAGTCGAGGTCGCCGATCTGGGCGAGTTGGCCCTGCGCGCTGGCCTTTTCAGTCTGCGTCAAAGTCCGGTGCGCGGAGTTCGCGAAGAGGTTGTCGATCGTATTGCTGATCGCTGCCGCCTGCGAGGCATCGGCGATGTTGACCTGATACGACAGCACGGTGCCGGTGTCGGCCGCTCTGGCCGTATCGAAGTAGTCATAGTTCATCAGGAGGAGCGACTGCTCGCGCGAGGGATTGTTGGGTAAGTCGAAGGTTCCGACGATGTCGAAAGTCCAATCCGAGCCGCCGTCCTTCTTCTGGGCGTTGAGCGCGTGAACAGGCACGTGATCGCCCACCTTCCAGTGCAACCGCTGCGCGAGGCTCTCGGTGATGAGAGCGCCCGTGCGGTCGTGCTGGAACGCCGCGAGCTGCGTAGGCGAGACGCTGAAGATGTTGCGATTCAATGCGATGTAATGGGCGGTATCGATGGGCAGGACGATCACGATATTCCGCAGGGACTGGTAGTCGCCGATGAACAGCGACCGATACGTCACGCCCGTCACACCGTGCACCGCCTCGATCTGCGAGAGGTCGGCGAGCGGGAGCGGCAAGCCCGCCGGATTCTGCGTGACGAGCACGTTGAGCCGGCCCTGGTCGACCAGCTGCTTGAAAGCCGTGTCGATTCCCTGCAGGGTCCCGAAGAGTACGAACGCAATGACGATCGACAGCAAGGTGAAGATCGTGCGCACCTTCTTGCGCCACAGGCCGGCCCAGACGAGGCGGAAGAACTTCATGCGGCTTCTCTTCCTTCAAGCGGCGGTTGCCGCGCTCCGATCTGCAGCCTCGACGAGCTGTCCCTTGTCCACGTGCAGGATGCGCGAGGCGTAATCCGCCGCCTTCTGGTCGTGCGTGACCATGATGACTGCCTTGCCCTGCTGGCGGTTGAGCGTCTGGATGAGCCCGAGAATATCGCTCGCGGAAGCGCGGTCGAGGTCGCCGGTCGGCTCGTCGCACACGAGCAGGGTCGGGTCCGCGATCAGCGCCCGGGCGATGGCGACGCGCTGCTGCTGTCCGCCCGAGAGCTCCGAGGGCTTGTGCTTCGCGTGGGTCGTGAGGCCGACCAGCTCGAGCGCCGCGGCGACGTTGCGCTTGCGCTGAGCGCTGGAGAGCGAGGTGAGCAGCAGCGGCAGCTCGATGTTGCGCTCGGCCGAGAGCATCGGCATCAGGTTGTAGAACTGAAAAACGAATCCCACGTGCCGCGCGCGCCACTTGGCGAGCTGGCCGCTCGAGAGCTGATCGATGCGCTCGCCCGCGACGATGACCTCGCCGGCCGTTGGGCGGTCGAGTCCTCCGATCAGGTTGAGGAGCGTCGTCTTGCCGGAGCCCGAGGGACCCATCAGCGCGAGGAACTGTCCGGACGGAACCTCCAGGTCGAGCTGGTGCAGCACCTCGATCGTCTGCTTGCCGCGGACGTAGCGCTTGATCACATTGTGCAGGGATGCGACTGATGACATGAGTGCCGTCCTTATTGCTGCGTGACGCGGATTCTTGCGCCGTCGTGAAGCTTGCTGAAGTCCCCGATCGCGACGCTCGCGCCCGGATCGAGGCCCGAGAGGATCCACTGATTGTCCCCACTGCGTGCTCCGAGCCGTACCGAGTGTCCCGTGACCGTGCGGCCGTCGTTGATCACGTACACGGTGCCGGTGCTCGCGTCGCTGCCGGTCTCGACTGCCGAGGAGGGAACGACGACGGTCGTGTTCACGGCGCTGGCCGGCGTACCGGCCGATGACGGGCCGCTCGCCGGCGTGTTGGAAGGCGCATCGGCCAGGAAAGACACGCGCGCGCCCATCTGCGGCAGTACGCGCGGGTCGCCTTTCTGCTTGAATGCCACTCGCACCTGTACGGTTGCCTTGGATTTGTCGGCGGTCGGGATGATCGCGATCACCGAGGCCGGAATGTGCCAGTCGGGATAGGCGTCGAGCGTGATCGTCGCCGGCTGGTCCGGGTGCACGCGGCTGATGTAGTTCTCGCTCACGTCTACATCGACCTCGAGCGAGTTCATGTCGACGATGTCGGCGATTCCGCCTCCGCTCGAGAACGAGTACGAGACGATCTGCCCAGGCTGCGCGTCCTTCGCCGTGACCACTCCATCGAACGGTGCGCGGATGACGGTGTACTCCAGGTTGCGCTGGTTGACGACGACGGCGGCTTGGTCGGCCGCAAGATTCCCCTCGGCTACACCGACCGCGGCCTGCGCGGCGTCGTAGCTTGCCTTGGTCGTATCGAAGGTATCTTGGCTGATCAAGCCTGCGGCCAGCTCCTTCTCCTGGCGCACGTAGGTCGGTCCAGCGTCCTTGGCGGCCAGCTTCGCTTGCGCGAGTGTGGCACGGGCCGCCACGACTTGCGCCACGGACTGCTCGAGGGTCGCGCGCAAGGGGCCCTCGTCGAGCTTCGCGATGATCTGGCCCGCCTTGACCTTCTCGCCCGCCTGGACCAGCACGTCATTGACCCTGTCGACCAGCTGCGACGAGACGGTCGCCTCGCGCATCGCGACGACGTACCCCGAGGCATCGAGGATCGAGCCGACCACCGGCGAGCCGGTGCTGCTCGTCGTGGTGAGCGCATGCGCGGTGACGGACTCCACGGGAATGGCGTCGGCCTGGGAGACCTTCCAATACGCGACACCGCCGGCTGCGGCCACCACGACCACGATGATGCCGATGATGAGGCCCTTGGCTCCCCGCCGGCCTCCTGTATTTACGGGCGCCGGTGGCGGCCGGTCGATCCGTAACTGCTCGAGCAGCGAGGCTTTCGTTTCCATGAGGACGTCCTTACCGGAGCCCCGGCAGCGTGCCGGGATCGTTGCGATGCCACCAGCCGCCTCCGAGCGCCGCGAAGAGCGTGACGGTGTCAGTGTAGCGGCTCGCGAGCGCGACCACGTAGCTGAGGCGGGCCTGCTGATAGGTATTCTGCGCCGTCAACAGCGTCGCTGAATCCACCGCGCCGACGGCGTATTGCTGCTGGGTCAGATTGAGACTGGCCTGGGCGGCCTCGACCGCATCGCGTTGCGCTTTGAGGGCCTGTGCGTCGTTCTGGAGTGCCGTGAGCTGATCGGCGACTTTCTGGAACGCCTGGAGCACCACCAGCCGGTACTGGGCGACCGCCTGATCATAGGCATCCACCGCCGCGCGCCGCTTGGCGCGCAGCGCACCGCCCTCAAACAGTGGCGCGGTGATTTGGCCGCCGAGGCTCCAAACGCCGGTGGCGGCCTCGGCCCAGGTAGCCGCGTTCGTGGACTCATTACCGAGTGAGGTACTTGCCAGGGTGAGCTGGGGCAGCATGTTCGCCGTGGCGACGCCGATCTGGGCGCTCATCTGGTGCACCACGGCCGCCTGCTGGCGGATATCGGGACGCTGCGCCACGAGGGAGGAGGGCAGGCTCACCGGCAGGTCCCGCGGCAGGTTGAGGTCGGAGAGTTTCAGCTCGACCGGCTCGGCGTCCCGCGGGGAGCGGCCGGTGAGCACGGCGAGGTTGTGCTCGGCGAGCGCGAGCTGCTGCTGCAGGGGAGGGAGCGTCGCGCGGGCGGTGGCGAGATTCGATTGCTGCAGGAGAACGTCCGCGCGCGCTTTGCTGCCGAGCTGGTTGAGACCCTGGACGATGGAGAGTTGCCGCTCCTCGCTCGCGATGATCTGGCGCGTGGCGGCGATCTGGTCGCGCTCGGAGGCGACCTGGATCGCGGCGGTCACAACGTCGGACGTGAGCGTGAGATAGCTTGCCTCGAGCACGAAGCTCTGCTGCGCGGCCTGCGCCTGCAACCCCTCGACGGTGCGCCGCTCGTGGCCGAAGATGTCGAACGTGTAGGAGACGCCGACCGTGGCCTCGAAGAAGTTCTCGATGAAGTTGGGCAAGCCCGGGAAGTACTCCGCGCCGGGTGTCTGGGCCCGCTGCGCGTATCCCTGGCCCTGGAATTGCGGCAGGAAATTGCCTTCCTCGGCCCTCACGTTCTCCCGGTCCTCACGCAGGGCGGCCTGCTGGACGGCGATGTCGGGGTAGTGCGCCATCGCCTGCTTGATCAGCGCGTCGAGCTTGGCCGAGCCGAACAGCGTCCACCACTCCCCTGGCAGGTCGCGGCCGAGCTCGAAGCTCTGCGCTTCCCCGCCCGGGCCTGCGACGCCGGTGGATGCGGTCTGCGCCGGCAGCCCCTCATGGGTGTACCCGTCCTGCGTGGGTCGGGCCAGCGGATGGTAGTTCGGCCCGACCGCGCAAGCGGATAGGGCGAGCGCGATCGCCGCGCCGGCGGATAGGGCGAGGGCCGGCCTGGCGCAAGCGCGCGGGAGGCGCTCGCGGGGGAGCCGTTCGGTCGAACCAGGATGGAGTGTCATGGCAGCGTGAGTCGGTTGAATGTCATAGCTGCGTTAGACGCCAATGGCGGTCCCGACGCTTATACCCACGACGGACGCTCTCGGTTGCGTCGATTGCGGGGCCACGGTAGCGGATCTCCGTGATGGGCGATTCATGATGCGACGAAAGCCTCCCTTTGCTGGACGAGTAGGCGCCCGGTACGGATGAGCCGCGAGGACTGCGCCCATCGCGACCGCGGACGTGCGCAGCTTTACCTAGTAATAGTGTTCTATATGACCATAACACCTGTCAAGCCGCCTTGCGGATGAGGGGTATCGGTCGTGGCTGACACCGTCGAATCCGCTGGAATTGAGGCAGGGTCGCTCATAACCGGTCGGCTCCCGTGGAGGCTTCTCAGATGAAGTCCCGCTTGCGCGCGAGGCGGTAGGCGACGAGCGCAACGATGAGCGCGGCGGTCGCGAGCTCGGCCGCAAGGATCGCGATCACCCCCCCGCCCCAAACTGCCTTCGGTCCGTTCATCGTCGTGTGAATGGAAGGAATGCGCATGACGAGGAAGAAGTAGAAGCTCGTCGAGACGCTGATCGAGGCAATGGTCAGTCCGATCCAGCCGTCGGAGTCGGTCAGGAGCGAGACTCCGAGGATCAAGCAGAACTCATCGAGGAAGTAGAGCCACGAGGCGACCGAGACCGGAATCAGCCCCTGCGGAACCAGCGAGACACGGAGCAGGAGGAGGCTGCCCACGGCGAGAACCGCCCAGGGCACGAGGAAAGATACGGTTGCCGCGATGACCTTGGCCGCCGCGTATTGCTCCGGACGGATGGGGAAGCTCAGCGCGAACGCGAGAGTCCTCTCCTTGCGCTCGGCGACGATGCA
>JASHTA010000147.1 GCA_030040795.1 Gammaproteobacteria bacterium
CGCAGCGCCTCGGCGACGTGGTGGACGAAATCGCTCTCGAAGAACTGGGGCGCGGAGACGTTGATGGCGACGCACGCGCGATGCCAGCCCATCGAGCGCCAGGCGGTGACGGCGGAGGTCGCCGATCTCAGCACCCACGCCGTGAGCTCGCGCATGAGGCCGGTCTTCTCCGCGATCTCCACGAAATCCGCGGCCGCGACGATGCGCCCGTCGGGCTTGCGCCACCGCAGCAACGCCTCGACTCCTATCGGCTCGAGAGTGTGCAGCGCGACGAGCGGCTGGTACATGAGCAGCAGCTCGCCGGCTTCCACGGCGCGCCGCAGCGATTGCTCGAGTCCAAAGTGGTGCGCGGCGGCGTGCGAGAGCTCGGGGCTGAACAGCGCGAAGCGATTGCGCCCGAGATCCTTGGCGCGAAACAGCGCCACATCCGCGGCGCGCAATAGCGCATCCGCATCGGGCGCGTGATCCGGATACAGGCTCGCCCCGACGCTCGCGCTGGTCGAGAGCACGCGGCCGTCCACCGCGAGCGGTTGCTGCAGCGCCTCGAGCAGCGCGGTCGCCCGCGCCGTCACCGCCTCGGGGGTCCGCACGCCCTCGAGAACCACCGTGAACTCATCGCCACCCAGGCGCGCGATGAAGGATTGCGGCCCGGCCGCGCGCTGCAGGCGCTCGCCGATCGCCTGCAGCACCTGGTCGCCGAACGTGTGGCCGAGCGTATCGTTGATCGATTTGAAGTTGTCGAGATCGACCACGAGCAACGCGAAGCGCTCGTGCGAGACGGCCGAGCGCGCGATGGCACTGTCGAGCTGCGCTCCGAGATGGCGCCGGTTCGGCAGCTGCGTCAAGGGGTCGTGATGCGCGAGGTGATGCAGCTGGCGCGTGCGCTCGGCGACGTGCTGCTCGAGCTCCGCCTGATGGATGCGCAGCTCCTGCTCGACGGAGGAGATCTGATCGGCCATCGCGTTGAAAGACTCGGCGAGCTCGTCGAGCTCGGCGAGGCCGGCGCGTTGCGCACGCACGTCGCGATGCCCGGAGGTGAGCCGCCGCGTCACCGCGGTGAGGCGCCGCACCGGAAGGATGATACGCAGGCCGAGCAGGATCGAGACGAGCAGCACGACGACGATCACGGCGACGCCGGTCGTGACGAGCGTGCGTTGAGCGGCCGCCGCGGCAGCTGCTGCGTGCTCGGCAGCCGCCGCGAGGTCCATACGGGCGGGCTGCTGCAGAGCCGCCTCGGCGGCGGCGAGCAGCGCGGCGCCGTCCGCGAGGAATGAGCGTCTTGCGGTGCCGTTCGCGGCATCGAAGCGCTCGATCTGGCCGCGCAGCCGGACCGCCTCGTGGAAGTCATCCTGCACCAGCTCGAGCCAGGCCGGTCCCGGCGAGCGCATGAGCTCGCTCTGGTGGGAGCGCAGCACGGCGGCAAACTGCCGCTCGGCACGCGCTGCGTCGGTCCCTGCATCGGACTCGGCGCGGACCGTATTGATCGCCGCATCGAGCTCGGCGAGGGAGCGCCGCGCGATGATCTGGTTGCCGTTGACGACCAGACCCTCGCCGCCGGCCGAGGTGATGCGGCGGCTGACTGCATCGAGCCGGGCGCGACGGCGCGCCTGCCACTCCCGGCGCCGGCCCGAGCGATCGGCAAGCTCGCGGCCATTGACGATGTGGCTGGCCACACGCTCGGCGAGCGCCGTCTGCGAGACCGCACCTGGAGTGACTCCGGCCTGCTTGAAGTAGGATTGGAGCGCGGCCTGCAGGTCGCCTTCCGCTTCGGTCAGGATCTCGGGGGGGACGGGGCGGTCGGATTCGAGGTACTCGCCCACGGTCCGGTCATACGCCGCGAGCTTCTCGATGACGATGCCGGAGCGCAGGGCGAGCGGCGTGTAGTGAGCCTGGATGGCTTGAACGGCTTCGACGGCCGCACGCGTGTTGCGGCTTGCGATGGTCTGGCCCGCCACCACCACGACGGCGACCGCTGCAAGGCCCACCGCGAGGTGGGTGCCGAGGCCAAAGCGGGCTCGTCCGCTCCGGAAAGGGGACAGGGCCGCGACCCTGGCGGCGAGTCCCGAGCGTTCGCCGAGGGTCTCCCCGACATGCAACATAACCGAAGATGCCTGGATGGGCTTTTGTGGGCTCGGAGCTTGCGCCAGCCTCAGCTCGACGGTCCGCCAACGGCGTCCCAGAACATGAGCTTGCGGCGCGGATAGGCCGGCAAAACGCTGCGGGGGAGTTGCTTTATACTCGGGCCATGACAGAGCTCGCAGATAGCTTCGACTCGGCCTTTGCCAAGGCCGTGGATCTCGGCAACCGGCTCGCCGACAAGGACAAGGACGCCGATCTGTGGGACATCGCGGACGGCCTGCTCGCGGGCGCCCTTCAGTACTGGCTCTACTCCCGCCAACCCTGCGGTGATCCGCGCTGCCAGGACTGCATGCCGATCAGTACCGCCCAAGGCCGCATGGCGGAGCTCAAGCGCCTCGTCGAGCAGCTCGCCGAGGAGAGCGAATACTTTCACACACCGACCGATGCGAATGCCGGGCGCGCTTGAGCGCGCTCCAGCCCGTGCCGACC
>JASHTA010000148.1 GCA_030040795.1 Gammaproteobacteria bacterium
TGGGGACCGCTCATCGATGCCCTTCGCGCGCGCCGGTCGCTGTACGGCCTGTTCGTGATCGTGGACGCGCGCCGCGGCGTGGGCGAGGCCGACCTTGCGCTCGTCGAGTGGGCCGACCCCGCGGCCCGCCGCATCCACGTCCTGCTGGCCAAGGCGGACAAGCTCAATCGCCGCCAGGCGGCGCAAGCGCTGCGTACCGCGCAGCAGGCCCTGCGGAGCCGCGCCTCGGCGCAGCTGTTCTCGGCGGTCAACGGAGAGGGTCTCGAGGAAGCGCAGCAGGTGCTGGCGAGCTGGCTTGCTTCTCCATGAACGGCCGGCCCAGCCGGCAGAGCCGAGCGCTCATCCGAGAGGGCCGCGCGCAAAAAAATACCCCGGTGGCCGAGAGGCCACCGGGGCAGACTAACCCGGCACAGGTCTCATGAACCGGGTTGTACCCGCTCAGGGAGGGAAGCGGGGAGTGCTGGAGGCACTCAATCGATTAGAGAGCGCGCCGACCAGGAAGTTCCGCCTCGGTGCTCAAAATGAAAGTCTTTAAAATCAATGGGATAATCCCAGGACTGTAGCGTCGGCGCTACAGCTCTGAGCCATGCCGACGCGGGCCGGTTGACGCTTCCCGGGTAGGGCGTTGGGTCGCCTCAGTGCGCCTCGTCCCAATTGGGACCCACGCCGATGTCGATGCGCAAAGGCACCTTGAGCTCGGCGGCGCCCGTCATGTGCTCTCTCACCCTCGACCGGATAGTCTCGATCGCGTCCTCGCGCACCTCGAGCACCAGCTCGTCGTGGACCTGCATCAGCAGGCGTGCCGGCGCATCCTCGCGCTGGCACCATGCATCGACCGCGATCATGGCGCGCTTGATGATGTCGGCCGCCGTGCCCTGCATCGGTGCGTTGATCGCGCTGCGCTCGGCGTACTGTTGCAGGGAGCGATTGCTCGAGCGGATGTCGGGCAGGTAGAGGCGGCGGCCGTAGACCGTCTCGACGTAGCCCGTCTCGCGCGCCCGGATGCGCGTCTCGTCCATGAACCGCTTGACGCCCGGGTAGCGCGCGAAGTAGCGCTCCACGTACTGCTGCGCGGCGCTGCGCTCGATCCCGAGCTGGCGCGCGAGTCCGAAGGGCGACATCCCGTAGATCAAGCCGAAGTTGATGGTCTTCGCGAGCCGCCGCTGATCGCCGCTCACGGCCTCCGGCGGGACGTTGAAGATCTCCGCGGCCGTCGCGCGATGCACGTCGAGGTCGTGGGCGAAGGCGCTGAGCAGGCCTTCGTCGCCGGACAGGTGCGCCATGATGCGCAGCTCGATCTGCGAGTAATCCGCGGCGAGGAGCAGCGAGCCCGGCGGAGCGACGAAGGCTTGGCGGATGCGCCGGCCCTCAGCAGTGCGGATCGGGATGTTCTGCAAGTTCGGGTCCGACGAGGAGAGCCGGCCCGTCTGCGCGACCGCCTGATGATAGGAGGTGTGTACGCGCCCCGTGAGCTCGTTGATCTGCTCTGGCAGGCGGTCCGTGTAGGTCGATTTGAGCTTGGCGAGCGTGCGGTAGTCGAGAACGATACGCGGCAGCGGGAAGGAGGCCGCCAGCTCCTCGAGCACATCTTCAGCGGTCGAGGGCTGGCCGGTCGGCGTCCTGCGCAGCACGGGCAGCCCCAGCTTCTCGAACAGCACCTGCTGAAGCTGCTTCGGCGAATCGATGTTGAGCTCGCATCCGGCCACACGCTGCGCCTCCGCCACGAGCTCGCGCAGCCGGACCGTGATCTCGCTGCTCTGGACTCGCAGCTTCTCGCGGTCGATCAGTACGCCGCGGCGCTCCATGCGCATGAGCACGGGGACGAGCGGCTGCTCCAGCTCCTCGTAGAGCGTCTCGAGCGCCGGCACGCTCCGGATCTGCGGCCAGAGCGCCTCGTGCAGCCGCATCGTCACGTCCGCGTCCTCGGCCGAGTACTCCGCTGCGCGCTCGACCGGGACTTGGTTGAAGGTCAGCTGCTTGGCGCCGCGGCCCGCGACATCCTCGAACTTGATGGTCGTGAGGCCGAGGTATCGCGCCGCAGCCGTATCCATGTCGTGTCGCGTCGCGACACTGTTCCAGACGTACGACTCGAGCATCGAGTCGTAACGCATGCCGCGCAGCTCGATGCCGTGGTTCGCGAGGACATGCGCGTCGTATTTGAGATGGTGGCCCAGCTTCGGGCGCTCAGGGTCCTCGAGGATCGGCCTCAGCGCGGCGAGCACGCGGTCGCGATCGAGCTGCGCCGGCGCGCCGGCGTAGTCGTGGCGCAGCGGCACGTACGCCGCCTCTCCGGGCTCGATGCAGAGCGAGACGCCGACGATCTCGGCTCGCATGTAGTCGAGACTGGTGGTCTCCGTGTCGAGCGCGAAGAGCTTCGCTTCGCGCAGCCTGGCGAGCCAGCGCTCCAGATGCGCCCATTCGTAGATCGTCTCGTAGCGACGCTCCAGCGTCGCGGGCGATGCCAGTGGCGAGGGCGGTGCCGGTGGTGAGGGCGGCCCGGCAGGGGCAAGAACGAGATCGGCATCGGACGGGGGCTCCGTCCGACGGCCGGGCTCTGCGGCGCCGGACGATGGGTCGAGCTGACGCCACAGCGACCGCAGCTCGAATCGCGCGCAGAGCTCGCGGAGGGCATCGAGATTCGGCGGGGACGGCCGCAGCTCCTGCATGGAGACCGGCAAGTCGAGGTCCGTGTGCAGAGCGGCCAGCTTGCGAGAAAGCTCGAGCGTCGCCAGCCCCGCGCGCAGGTTCTCGCCCACTTTACCGTCGATCTCCGCGGCGTGCGCAATGACGCCATCGAGCGTCTGGTAGCGCGCGAGCCACTTCGCGGCCGTCTTGGGTCCGACCTTCTCGACGCCCGGGATGTTGTCGGAGGCGTCCCCGACCAGAGCGAGATAGTCGATGATCTGCTCCGGGAACACGTCGAACTTGGTCTTCACGCCCTCGCGGTCGAGCCGGGTGTTGCTCATCGTGTTGATGAGCGTGATCGAGCCGTTGACGAGCTGCGCCATGTCCTTGTCGCTGGTGGAGATCAGCACCGCGTGTCCCTCCCGCGCGGCGCGGCAGGCGAGCGTGCCGATCACATCGTCCGCCTCCACTCCCTCGACGCGGATGAGCGGCAAGCCGAGCGCGCGCAGGATCGCGAACAGCGGCTCGATCTGCGCGCGCAGATCGTCCGGCATGGCGGGGCGATGGGCCTTGTACTCCGCGAACAGGTCGTCACGGAACGTGCGGCCGGGCGCATCGAAGACCACCGCGATGTGCTCCGGATGCTGCTCCTTTGTGAATTTGAGCAGCATGTTGACGACGCCGTGCAGCGCACCGGTCGGCTCGCCCCGCGAGTTGGAGAGCGGCGGCAGCGCGTGAAACGCCCGATACAAATAGGACGAGCCGTCGACGAGGATCAGGGGTGGGGAGGTATTCATCGCGAAATATGTCGGATGCTCGAATTATATCGAACCGCACCACCCCTTCGGCACGGCGCCGCGCAAAGGGCAGATCTGGCCGATCGCCGCAACCCTGCGCCTGACACCCTGCGCCTGACTGCTGTCGCCGCCATTGCCCAGCGTAGCTGGCGGCGTGACGCTGCGCGATGACTCAGGCCGGCTGATTCACTCGCGTCCATAGTCGCTCCGCGGCCGCAGGGACGGCAAGGCTCGCTCGCGTATTACGAAATAAAGTGCAGAGCTGGCGCGCGCAACGCGCGATAATGCACTTCCGGCTCCGTACGACCCGTTTCACACCTTCGCCGCGATGTTTGCTTTTTCCCGACCGAGCGCGCGCGATGTCGCCGCAACTGGCGGAGTTGCCTCTGCGACTCGTTTGATGCCAGTTGCCTTCCTTTGCGGCGGCCCGGTCATGTCCGGG
>JASHTA010000149.1 GCA_030040795.1 Gammaproteobacteria bacterium
GCCGCGGAGGACGCTAAAGCGGTGCTCGAGCGGATGAACGAGAAGATCCTCGGCAACTGATCCCGCATCCCATTCCGCGCGAGTGCGGCGCGCTCACGACGCCGCGCGTTGTCGAATCAGTTCGACGTAACGCTCGGGATCCACCACGATGCGCCGCCCGATGCGACGGAACGCGTCGGCAGTCCGCGCTCATGATGGTGGCGGTAGAGCCAGCGCCAGGCGTGCAGCGTGTGAGGGTAAGTGATGCCTGCCGCCCGCAATCCCGCGGTGAGGGCGACCAGCCTGGGAGCCGTCGCCACGGACGCCGCTCCATTCGCCGCGTTGCTTCCAGTCATGCCATCTAATCCTCACGCCGGCAACACGCGAGAAGCGGAGCGCCGAGCGCGGGTTCGGGAGGCGATACCAACGCGCGGGCGTGTGACTCTGCACGGGGGTGTCCGGGCGCAGCCCTGACCAAGGTGTGCTCGTGACAATTCCGGACTCGTTCCGGAATTGTTGAACGAGCACCTACTTTGTACTCATAGTGCCCCGGCTCCCGCCTCAGGGGCGTCTCGGAGGCTCTGCTGTTGCCCGCGCGGGGATTGACAGCATGGCGCGCGGACAGCTCAACAAGACTCGTCTCGTCGGGTTGTGGATGTCGCTCGCTGCTGACCGATCTCGAGCGCATCGCGCCGTGACTGACGGCCGCATCGCGCTCGCCGATGTCCGCAGGCGACGGATCGGAAGAATGCAGCCGCGCGGCGCCCGGGAAGAGGGGATTAAGAGGGGAGTACAATTATCTGCAGACTGCGGCTCTCGCGGGATAAGAAGCAAGAAGGCAAGAAGAAAGGGTCACATGAAGACGTTGTGGATGGGTGCAGCACTAGCTGCGATCGCGATGGTGTGCGCGCGGCCCGCGGCCGCACAGATCGGAATCGTCTCGGTGACCGGCGGGCGCGTGGAAGGCGTCAGCGCCGACGGAGTCACCTCGTTCAAGGGGATCCCCTTCGCGGCGCCGCCGGTGGGCAACTTGCGCTGGCGGCCCCCGCAACCGGTGAAGTCCTGGGCGGGCATCAAGACGGCCGACCACTTCGCTTCGGGCTGCATGCAGCCGGCCAATGCCGTCCCGATATTCGGTGAGCCGCCGGCCATGAGCGAGGATTGCCTGTGCCTCAATGTGTGGACGCCGGCGAAATCCGCCGACGCGCGGCTCCCGGTGATGGTCTGGATCTATGGCGGAGCCTTCCGCGAGGGGATGACGAGCCAGCCCGTCTACGATGGGACGCATCTTGCGCAGAAGGGCGTCATCGTTGTCAGCCTCGCGTACCGCCTCGGCGTGTTCGGCTTTCTCGCCGATCCCGAGCTCAGCGCCGAGTCGCCCCATCATGCTTCAGGGAACCAGGGCCTGCGCGACATGATCGCCGGGTTGAAATGGGTGCGGCGAAACATCGCACAATTCGGCGGAGACCCCTCGCGAGTCACGATCTTTGGAGAGTCCGCCGGGGCAATTTCCGTGGGTGCGATCGCTCAGTCGCCGCTCGCGAAGGGCCTCTTCCAGCGCGCGATCGCGGAGAGTGGAAGCGCCCTCGAAAACCTCCTGGAGCAATTCGTACCATTACGACAGGCGCAGCGGTACGGCCAGCGATTTCTCGCCAAGCTGGGAGCGACGAGCGTCGCGGCGGCTCGGCGCATCGATGCCGAGGCGCTTTTGAAGGCGCAAGGGACTTCGCTGCTCACTGGTCACGGCGGATTCTCACCATCGATGATGGTGGGCGGCAATGCGCTGCCGGAGGAGGGCTACCGGCTGTACGAGGCCCGGCGCTTCGGCGATACCCCGGTGCTCATCGGCACGAACTCCGATGAGGGGAGCGTATTCGTGCCCCCTCACACGACCCCGAGCCAGTTCGGGGCTCAGGTTCGCGCGCAATTCGGACCCTTCGCCGCCCAGGTGCTGGCGGCGTACCCGCATGTGACCGAGGCGCAGAGCTCACAGGCCGCAGCCGACCTCCGCCGAGACTCCACGTTCGCTTGGGGGGCGTGGACGTGGGCACGATTGCAGTCCGAGTACGGCAAGAACAAAGCATACCTCTACTACTTCGACGAGCATGCGCCGCAGTATCCCCCGCAGGGCGCACCGCACGGCGCGGAGCTCGGCTATGTCTTCGACAATCTCGGGACACTCATCCACACCGGCGCCAAGGTGACTTGGCCTGCTCCGGCCACCGACCCCGCGCTCGCGGCGATGATCGGCAGCTACTGGGTGAACTTCGCGAAGACGGGCAATCCCAATGGTCCCGGACTGCCGCACTGGCCAGCCTTCAACGACAAATCGCAGCGGGTCATGGTGTTCGATGCTCACCCCTCGGCACGTCCACTGCCGAACCGCCGCCAGCTCGAGGCGCTGGACCGGTATTTCACGTGGGCGCGGCAGCAAGAGCGCTCGCCAGCCCAAACGCAGCATTGATTCAGAGTCTCGCTCGCCGGAGTGTCGACCGAGCCCCGATTTGTGGAGTGAAAAATG
>JASHTA010000150.1 GCA_030040795.1 Gammaproteobacteria bacterium
ATCGAGCTGTTCTAAATGGCCTCGCTCGCCCGTTCCTCGCTCCAGCGCGAGTTCGCTTTCGGTGACGAGGATTTCGCGGCGCTGCGCGACCTCGTGAAATCGCTCACCGGGATCAATCTATCGGATCAGAAGCGCGAGCTGGTCTACGGCAGGCTCTCCCGGCGGCTGCGCGCGCTCGAGCTCACGAGCTTTCAGCAGTACCGCAAGCTCCTTGCCGCGAATCCGCAGGAGCTCGTCCAGCTCACGAACGCCATCACCACGAACCTCACGGCGTTCTTCCGCGAGCGCCACCACTTCGACTACTTGCGCGACCAGGTGCTCGCGCCGATCGCCGCGGACCCGTGCGCCGCACGGCGGGTGCGGATCTGGTCCGCAGGCTGCTCGACCGGCGAGGAACCCTACTCGATCGCGATGACCGTGATCGAGGCGTTGCCGGACCTTGCACGCTGGGACGTCCGCATCCTCGCGACCGACCTCGACTCCGACGTGCTCGCACGGGCACGAGCCGGCATCTACGCTTCCGAGCGGATGCGAGGCATGGACCTTGAGCGGCTCGGCCGGTTCTTCACCGAGCACCGCGCGGGTGCGGCCGTGAGCTACCAGGTCGTGCCGAAGCTTGCGGCCCTGATCACCTTCAAACAGCTCAATTTGATGCACAACTTGCCGATGAAGGGACCACTGGATGCGATCTTCTGCAGGAACACCGTGATCTACTTCGACAAGGACACGCAGCGCGACCTGTTCAGGCGCATCGCCGTGCTGCAGCAAAGCGGAGACAAGCTGTTCCTCGGGCACTCGGAGAGCCTGTTCCAGGTCTCCGACGACTACACCCTCATCGGCAGAACGGTCTACGGGCGCAACTGACATGGCAGCGCCCGTCGAGCGATCCGCGAAGAGCGCACAGCCTCCGGCACTGCGCGGCTTCGAGCACCTGCAGCGGTTCTGGGAGCCCGACACGGAGCGCTGGACGACCAAGATCCTGCCCGGCGAGTACTACGTCACCTGCCACGACGAGGCGATCACGACCGTGCTCGGGTCGTGCGTCTCGGCGTGCATCCGCGATCCGGCACGCGGCGTCGGCGGCATGAATCACTTCATGCTGCCGGCGGACACCGCGCCCACCCGCAACCACTGGCTGGATCCGGCCGTCGGGCTTGCGACCCGCTACGGCTCCTACGCCATGGAGAGTCTCATCAACGATCTGATGAAGCTCGGAGCCGCGCGCAATCGCCTGGAGTTCAAGCTGTTCGGCGGGGGGCGCATCCTCACGTCGATGACCGACGTGGGCGCGAGAAACATCGACTTCGTCCACAGCTTCATCCAGATCGAGGGCTACAAGATCGCCGCCCAGGACGTGGGCGGGATGCAGCCGCGCAAGATCGTCTACTTTCCGGCGGCGGGGCGCGTCAAGGTGAGGCGCTTGCGGGCGATCGAGAACCGCAGCATCGCGGACCGCGAGCAGATCTACCTCGAGAGCCTCGGCCGGCAAGCGGACGGCGGCGAGGTCGAGCTGTTCGACTGACGGACCCTCATGGAGAGACGCCTCATGGCCCTGCCGGCTTCGCCTCTCGGCTACGGCGAAATCAAGCGCCGCATCCGCGTGCTCATCGTCGATGACTCGGCGCTCGTGCGCCAGATGCTCACCGATATGCTCGCGCGCGACCCTGCGATCGAAGTCGTCGGCTCCGCCGGGGACGCGCACATCGCGAGACAGAAGATCAAGCAGCTGAACCCGGACGTGCTGACGCTCGATGTCGAGATGCCGAAGATGGACGGTCTCACCTTTCTCAAGAATTTGATGCGGCTGCGCCCGATGCCCGTCGTGATGGTCTCCTCGCTCGCCGAGCACGGCGCCGACGTGACGCTCGATGCGCTTGCGATGGGCGCGGTCGACTATCTGCCCAAGCCCCGGATCGATATCGCCGCGACGCTCGGCGACTACGCCGAGGAGCTCATCGAGAAGATCAAGGCCGCCGCGAGCGCGAGCGTACGCACGCTCGACTCGCGGCCCGCTCATCCGGCCGCCGCGCCTCACAGGCTCAGCCTCGGTGGAGGCTCGCTGCGCACGTCGGAGCGGATCATCGCGATCGGCGCCTCCACCGGCGGCACCGAGGCGATCAAGCAGGTTCTCGTCGGCCTGCCGCCGGATGCTCCCGGCATCGTGATCGCCCAACACATCCCGAAGGCATTCAGCACTCCGTTCGCCAAACGCATGAACGACTGCTGCCGGATGACCGTTTACGAGGCCGAGGATGGGCAGCAGATCCTCGCCGGCCATGTGTATATCGCCCCCGGCGACCGGCATCTGAAAGTGGCGCGCGACGGCGCGCGCTATGTCTGCAAGCTCGACGACGGCGAGCTGGTCAACCGGCACAAGCCCTCCGTCGACGTACTGTTCCGCTCCGTAGCGCAGAACGCGGGACGCAACTCCATCGGCGTGCTGCTCACAGGCATGGGCAAGGACGGCGCGCGCGGGCTGCTCGAGATGCGCGAGGCGGGCAGCCGCACGGTCGCGCAGGACGAGGCGACCAGCGTCGTCTGGGGCATGCCGGGCGAGGCGGTCTCCATCGGAGCAGTGCAGCACATCATTGCGCTCGACCAGGTGGCCACCGGCCTCTGCGAGCTCATCGGTGCGATGGACGTCACACGCGAGGCCCGCCCGGCTTGATAAGGTAAGTGAACATAAGGAGACGGAATGGCAAACCCAGGGCAAGCAGAGCCTCGAGACACGCAGGCGAGCACGGCGGAGAGTAGCGACGCGGCCGCGTTTGCATTCGTGCAGGCGCTCGCCGCCGAGCTCTCGAGCGGCAAGGTCGACCTGCCGAGCTTCCCGGATATCGTGCCGCGGGTGCGCGAGGCTCTCGCGGACGAGAAGGCCACACCGCAAAAGATCGTACGAATCGTGAGCTCCGAGCCCGCGCTCGCCGCGCGGCTGCTTCAGATCGCCAACTCCGCCGCGCTGAACTTCAGCGGCAAGGCCGTCACCGACCTGCGCACAGCCGTCGCCCGCCTCGGATTCGACATGGTGCGCACCGCCGCCATCGCGTTCGCGATGACGCAGCTGACGAAAGCCCACGCGCTGGAGGGGCTCGAGAAGCCGCTCGACAAGCTGTGGCGGCGCAGCGCCGCCGTTGCCGCGATGTCGCATGTCCTCGCCCGGCGCTTCTCCCGGGTCAATCCGGACACGGCCCTGCTCGCGGGGCTCCTGCATGGGATCGGAGAGCTCTACATCCTCACCCGCGCCAAGCAGCATCCCCAGCTCTTCGCCAACCAGAGCGCCTATCAAGCGATCGTGCGCGACTGGCACACGAGCATCGCCAAGGCGCTGCTCGAGAACTGG
>JASHTA010000151.1 GCA_030040795.1 Gammaproteobacteria bacterium
CTTCAGTACTGGCTCTACTCCCGCCAACCCTGCGGTGATCCGCGCTGCCAGGACTGCATGCCGATCAGTACCGCCCAAGGCCGCATGGCGGAGCTCAAGCGCCTCGTCGAGCAGCTCGCCGAGGAGAGCGAATACTTTCACACACCGACCGATGCGAATGCCGGGCGCGCTTGAGCGCGCTCCAGCCCGTGCCGACCGCGCTTGAGTAGCGATTCTCCCCAAAGCGAGCCCATCCTCGCGGAAGTCGTCATCATCGGGGCCGGTCCCTGCGGGCTGTTCCAGGCCTTCGAGCTCGGACTGCTCGGGATCGGCGCGCACATCGTCGATTCCCTGCCCCAGCCCGGCGGCCAGTGCACGGAGCTCTATCCGGACAAGCCGATCTACGACATCCCCGCCGTTCCGGTCTGCGGTGCTCAGGAGCTGATCGACAGGCTCCTGCAGCAGATCAAGCCGTTCAACACCCGCATGCACCTCGGACAGGAGGTGAGCGAGCTCGTCCGCCGCGACGACGGCCGCTTCCTCCTGCGAACGTCGACGGGGACGAGCTTCGATGCGGGCGCGGTGGTGATCGCAGCCGGCGTCGGCTCGTTCCAGCCGCGCCGCATTGCGCTCGAGGGCAGCGAGGCGTTCGAGGGCCGCACGATCCACTACCGGGTGCGCGACGCGAGCGAATTGCGGGGCAAGCGGCTCGTGATCTTCGGGGGCGGCGATTCGGCGCTCGATTGGACCTTGGCGCTCGCCGCGACCGCGGCGAGCCTCACCCTCGTGCATCGACGCGCCGAGTTCCGCGCCGCGCCGGCGTCGGTCGCCAAGATGCGGGATCTCGTGGCGGCCGGTCGCCTGCGGCACATCGAGGGGCTCGGGCAGTCGCTCATCCTCTCCGACGGGGCCCTCGCCGGTGTCAACGTGAAAGCCTCCGACGGCGAGCTGCATGCCCTGCAGGCGGACCGGCTGCTCGTCTTCTTCGGCTTGCATCCGAAGCTCGGCCCGATCGCCGAATGGGGCTTGGCGCTCGAGCGCAAGGCGCTGACGGTCGACACGGAGAAATTTCAGACCAGCCTTCCCGGGGTCTTTGCGATCGGCGACATCAATACCTATCCCGGAAAGAAAAAGCTCATCCTCTCCGGCTTCCACGAGGCCGCGCTCGCGGCATTCGGGATCCAGCACCATCTCTATCCCGAGAAAAGGCAGTTCCTGCAGTACACGACGACGAGCCCGGTGATGCACAAGCGGCTCGGCGTGCCGGATAATTGAGCCTCGCGTGTGCCCGCGCATTCGCTTTGAACGCACCATCTCGTCCCCGGAACTCATAAGAGGAGCCACGATGAACTTGAAGAATGACTCATTGGCGGTCGCCGCCGTCGCCGCCTGCGCGCTGTTCGTGGGCGCTCGGCCTGCGCATGCGGCGGGCAAGGTATGCCGGCTGCAAATCACCGCCAACGATCTGATGCAGTACAACAAGAAGGTGCTCACCGCAGGTCCGGGATGCACGCAGATCGAGGTGACGCTCACGGACATCGGGAAGCTTCCCGCCGCGGCGATGGGACACGACTGGGTGCTCGTCAAGAGCGAGGATCTTGCCTCCGTCGCCAACGACGGCCTCTCGGCAGGGCTCGCGAACAACTACCAGAAACCCGGCGATCCACGGATCATCGCCGCGACGAAGATCGTGGGCGGCGGGCAATCGACGACGGTGACCTTTCCGGCGTCGAAGCTCAAGCCGGGCGGCTCGTACATGTATTTGTGCACGTTTCCGGGCCACAATGCGCTCATGAAGGGAGAGTTCATCTACCGCTGAGCGCCGTGGACCAGCGCATCGCCGATCTGCTGAGCCTGCTCGAGCTGGAGCCGCTCGAGGTGAATCTCTTTCGCGGCGAGAGCCGCGATATCGGCAGTCCGCAAGTCTTCGGCGGCCAGGTGCTCGGACAGGCGCTCATGGCGGCGTCGCGCACGGTCAAGGGACGCGTCGTGCACTCGCTGCACGCATACTTCCTGCGGCGCGGCGACTTCAACGCGCCGATCATCTACGATGTGGACCGCAGCCGCGACGGCCAGAGCTTCTCCAACCGGCGCGTGGTTGCCATCCAGCACGGCGAGCAGATCTTCAACATGACCGCCTCGTTCCAAGTGGTCGAGGCGGGTCTCGAGCATCAGATCCCGATGCCGAGCGTTCCGCCGCCGGAGGCGCTCGCGGACACTTCCCGGGTGCGCCCGGAGCTTCTGGCCCGGCTGCCCGAGCGTGTGCGGCGGCTGCTCGAGACGCCGCGCCCCTTCGAGTTCCGCACCGTTCAGCCCGCAGACGCTCTGCAGCATTCCAAGGCGGCCCCGGCGCGCGAGATCTGGTTTCGCGCCGTGAGCGCGGTCCCGGACGACGAGACGCTGCAGCGCTGCCTGCTCGCCTACGTCTCGGACTTCTACCTGCTCGAGACGGCGACGCTGCCTCACGGCATCTCGACGCTGAGCGGCAAGGCGATCGTCGCCAGCATCGACCACGCGATGTGGTTTCACCGGCCGCTGCGGGTCGATGACTGGCTGCTCTATGCGGTCGAGAGCCCGAGCGCCTCGGGCTCCCGCGGTTTCGCGCGGGCGAGCGTCTTTGCGCGCGATGGGCGGCTGGTTGCGAGCACCGCCCAGGAAGGGCTGGTGCGCCTCGTGCAGGAGAGGGCGGACGAGACGCGCGATTGACCCGAGCGCCAGACCGGCGCCGCTCAACGCCGGCGTGCTGGCACGGCTTGCCGCACGGCTCCTGCTCGCGGGGCGCCTCTTGCTCGCCGTACCGCTGCTGCTTGCCGTACCGTTGCTGCTCGTCGCAGCCCGCGCGACGTGGGGGCAGGCGGGAGGGGCAGGCCGCGGCGATGCGCAGGCGACCGTCGCGGCGCTCGTCGAGAGCTGGTCCGGCACCTACGACGATCTGGAGCAGGTCATCTTCGAGCGGCGCAAGCTCTCGCCGCTCGTGTCCGACGACACACGGCGCATCCGAACGATCGTATCCCCCGTCACGCTGCCCTGGCTCGGCAAGAGCGTGCTGTACCTCGAGGAGTTCCTGCAGGACGATCCCGACGATCCGCGGCGCCAGGTCCTGCTGTGGCTTGCGCCGGAGGGCAGGTCCGGCACCGAGACGGTACGCGTGCGCCAGCTGACGTTCCGCGAGCCCGAGCGCTGGCGCCATCTGTATCGGAGGCCGCGATTGCTCGAGACCCTGCGCATGAGCGACCTCGGCTCGATGCCGGGCTGCGATCTGATCCTCACGCGGGATGGGGACCAGTTTCAGGGCAGAACGGTGGGCCGCAACTGCCTCGAGTCGACCGTTCATCCTCAACGCTATGTCGACTACCAGCTGCTGGTGGGCGATGGCCTCAACTGGTATCGCGAGCGCGTGTTCCGGCTGGACGACGATGAGCTTGTCACGGAGACGGTGGGATTCAACTGGTTCGAGCTGCACCAGGCGCGGCTCTTCGCTTGCCGCGTGCGCTGGTCGCACTCCGGCCAGCCAGCCGGCCGGCCGGCCGATCTCGCACCGCTCACGGTCGTCGATCTCCACGACCAGGGTGGGCGAGCGCGCTTCACGACGCCGGACGGTCATTCGTACGAGCTCGAATTGCACAGCGGCGACTGGCCGTACGACCCCAATCACGACGCGCTGATCCTGATCGTGAGGGAGTTCGGCTCGGGAGCCCCGCTCGCCTCGAGCTGGACTGGGCTCGATTCGGAGCAGATCTCCGTGTCGCTCGGCGCAATGGAGGTGAGCTGCGGGGCGATCGCGTCGGCGGGGCGCGCACCCTCTTGAGGCGCTCTACAGGGGCGCAGCCCCGGCGAGGGAAGCGATCGCTTGCAGGAGGATGGGGTTGAAGCGCTGCGGATCCTCGAGCATGAGGAAGTGGCCCGCGTCCTTCAGCGTGATGGCGCGAAACGCCGGGTAGATCTTGCGGATGCGGGCCTCGTTCGCCGTGCGGCCGGCGTCGGAGTCGATCGCGATGATCGGCACGTGGATCTGCGGCAGCAGCGTGTCGAAGTCGAGCGTATTGAGACCGATCAGCGAGGCAATGGCGATCCGCGGCGGCTCGCGGGACATGTCATCGGCTACCTCGCGCACCACGGCGGGGTTTGCGCTCTTCGCGAACAGCAGCGGAACGAAGCGGTGCATGTAGCCGACGAAGTCGGAGCGGAACGGGGCGATCTCCTTCTCGAGCGTCTGGCGTGCCGGCGGCGGCAGGCCAAGGCCCGTGAAGGTGTCAACGCCGACGACGCCGATCAGGCGGCGGCCGACGAGCGGGGCGGCCTCGAGCGCGACGGGTCCTCCCATCAGATGGCCGACCAGCACGATCTTTCGATTGGGGAGGTGTTGCACGACCGCGGCCACATCCCTGCCGTAATTGGCCATCGACCAGTCGGCGCGGTTGCGGCCGGACTCGCCGTGGCCCGCCAGATCGAGCGTGACGGTGGTGTACTTCGCCTGGAGGTCCGCGAGCTGCTCCCGCCAGTAGCTCGAGTCGCAGGCCCATCCGTGGATCAGCACGATCGCGGGTTCCCCCTGTCCATAGACGCGATACGCGATGCGGACGCCGTCGAAGGAATTCACAAAAAGCGGCGCGCTTTCCGCGCTCTGTCCGGCAGCCGTGGGACCCGGGCCGCGGCTCGCGGCGGCGCTCACGGCGGGATTCGCGACGGCGCTCACGGCGGGATTCGCAGCGGGGTTCACAGCGGCGCTCGCAGACGGGCTCGCGGCGGGGTTCGCAGAGGTACTCGCAAAGGGGCTTACAGCGGTGCTTTGGGCGGCCGGCGCGCGGGAGCGGCTGCAGGCCGCCGCCACGAGGCACAGGGCGACCGCGGTGATCGATCGGAGTGAAATCACGAGCTCTCCTCGCTCTGCCTATCGGACACGCGGCCGCGCGGCGTCGGCACGCGCAGGACTTTGCACGCGCAGGACTTTGCCGGGATTGAGAATGCCGTTCGGATCGAGTGCCTGCTTGATGGCGCGCATGAGATCCAGCTCGACGGCCGAGCCGTAGCGCTCGAGCTCCGCCACCTTCAGGCGGCCGATGCCATGCTCGGCGCTGAAGCTGCCTCCGAAGTCGTGCACCAGATCGTGGATGGCGCGCATCACCATATCGGAGCGCGAGAGGAACGTGGCCGCGTCCGCCCCGGGGGCCTGATTGAGATTGAAATGCAGGTTGCCATCGCCGACGTGACCGTATGCTACCAGCCGGCCATCGGGCACGTGCTGGCCCACCCACTCGGAGGCTTGGCGCACGAACTCCGGCAGCCTTCCGACGGGTACGGAGATATCGTGCTTGAGGCTCGCGCCGTCGCGACGCTGCGCTTCCGGAACGCTCTCGCGCATCCGCCAGAAGGCCTCGCGCTCGCGCTCGCTCTGGGCGAGCGCCGCATCGAGGACGCCGCCGCTCTCGAGAGCGGCGGCCAGAGCGCTCTCGAGCGTCTCGCTCAGCGGCTCGTCGGCACGCGAGGAGGCGAGCTCGCAGAGCACGTACCAGGCATGGCGCGCCCCGAGCGGGTCGACGACGCCCGGGATGTGGCGAGTGGTGAGGTCGACCGCGATGCGCGGAAGCAGCTCGAAGGAGCTCACCGAATCCGCGCCGCGCTCGCGCAGGTCGGCGAGCAGCTCCACGGCCGCCTGCACGTCGCGCACGGCGGCAAACGCCGTTGCGAGGCGCCGCACCTTGGGATAGAGCTTGAGACTCGCGGCGGTGATGACGCCGAGGGTGCCCTCGGAGCCGAGGAACAGCGACTTCACATCGTAACCGGTATTGTCTTTGCGCAGCGCACTCAGGCTCGGAAGCACCCTCCCGTCCGCCAGCACCACCTCGAGCCCGAGCACCAGGTCGCGGATCATCCCGTAGCGCAGCACCTGCGTACCGCCGGCATTGGTCGCGAGATTGCCGCCGATCTGGCAGCTGCCCTCCGAGCCGAGGCTCAACGGAAAGAGCCGTCCGCACTCGTCCGCTGCGCTCTGCACGTTCCGCAGGATGCAACCGGCCTCGGCGACGAGCGTGAAGCCCGCGGCGTCGAGCGAGCGGATGCGATCGAGCCTCGCGAGCGCGAGCACGATCTGGCGGCCCGACTCGTCGGGTGTCGCCCCTCCGCAGTAGCTCGTGTTGCCTCCGTGCGGGACGACACCGATCCGCCGCTCGTTACAGAGCGAGAGCGCTTGCGAGACTTGCTCGACGGTCCGCGGCAATACGACGGCGCACGCTCGTCCGTGATAAAGCCCGCGATGATCGGTGAGGTAGGGGGCGATGTCGGCGGGCGCGGTGAGCACGGCATGCTCGCCGAGCCGCTCCCGGATCTGATCGACGATGCTTCGCAACGGACCGTCAGGTCGCCGCGCGCAAGGCGGCGATGCGCTCATCAAGCGGCGGATGGCTGAGGAGCAGCCGCCGCAGGCCTCGGGCGCCGCCGCCTGTGATGCCGAACGCGGCGAACTGCGAGGACGGCAGGGGCTGCTGGGCGGTCTTGAGCCGCTCGAGCGCCGCGATCATGTTCTCGCGGCCTGCGAGATGCGCACCGCCGCGGTCGGCGCGAAATTCCCTCCTGCGCGAGAAGGCCATCACGATCATGCTCGCAAAGATCCCGAGCACGAGCTGAGTGAGGATCACCGTCACGGTGTAGGCGAGTCCGCGTCCCTCCCGGTTGCCGAGCACGGCGCGGTCCACGATGTTGCCGATGATGTACGACAGAAAGATCACGAACGTGTTGACGACGCCCTGGATCAGCGTGAGCGTGACCATGTCGCCATTTGCGACGTGGGTGATCTCGTGGCCTAGCACGGCCCGCACCTCATCGTCGCTCATTCGCTGCAGCAGGCCGGTGCTCACGGCGACGAGCGCGCTGTCGCGCCGCGGCCCGGTCGCGAAGGCGTTCGGAGCCGGCGACTGAAACACGCCCACCTCCGGCATGCCGATCCCGGCGGCCTGGGCATGGGCGCGCACCGTCGCGATGAGCCACTGCTCCGCCGCGCTCGTCGGCTGCTCGATGACCCGCACGCCCATCGTACGCTTGGCGATCCACTTCGAGATGAGCAGAGAGATGAACGAGCCGCCGAAGCCGAAGATCGCGGCGAGCACCAGCAGCGAGCCGAGGTTCGTTCCGGCGCGCGCAAGGTAGGCATCGAGGCCGAAGAGGCGCACGATGATCGAGAGGACGAGCAGGATCGCCAGGTTGGTGGCGAGGAACAGAAGAATGCGTTTCATGCAGGATTCCCGTGCCGAAAATGGCCTACAAGAGCTAGGACCGGCAGGGCGCGGCCCCGGTTCGGGCCCCTGGGCGACACTTTACCGGTCCCCCATCGCCAGGGCTACAGTGGGGGCTAAATCGTTATATTTAAAGGCTGCTCCGACCGCCGCCCGGTCAACGCCCGTCAACGCCCGGTCGCCGGCCGGCGGCTACCCGTCACCGCCCGGCCGCTGCCTGGGGACTATCGCAGCAC
>JASHTA010000152.1 GCA_030040795.1 Gammaproteobacteria bacterium
TGGGCAGATGCACCAGGCAATGTGCTGCTTCCGGGCGCGGAGACTGGCCTTCCCCATGATTCAGTTGCCAACGTCTCGCTGATCGTCGCTCTGGACAAGCAGCAACTGACCGACCGGGTCAGCAAAATCACGCGTCGACGGTTCGAGCTCGTTCTCAATGGCATCGATGTTGTGCTGGGGCGTTGAGCCTGTTGGACGGCGAGCTCGACGCAGCCGATGACAGCCGGCGCACGATTCCACGGTTGCCGTCTACCTCCAGGACGTCACCGCTTCTCAACTGATCGACGATGCCGGGCAGATTCACGACGGCAGGAATGCCGAATTCGCGCGCGACGATGGCACCGTGGGAGAGATATCCACCCATCTCCATGACCAGCGCGCCGGCTTTGAGAAACAGCGGCGTCCACCCGGGATCGGTAGAAGGCGTGACGAGGACGGCGCCTGCTTCCATCGCCAGCGCGTCGGTGGGATGACGAGCGATGCACGCCGGGCCTTGCGCCCGGCCGCTCCCGACCACGGTACCGTGCCAGACATCGTGCACGGCAGCGGGCCAGGCATCGTCCACCGGCGCGGGCGGGCTTTGAGTCGCAAGCAGCGCATCGCCACCCTCGATGATTACGTTCGGCTCGGTCTCCGACGCCCAGCGCTCCAGTTGTTGGCGGCGCCACCGGCAGCGCGCTGCGGCGCAGGGAGCCGGCAGGCGGCCTTCCGCGACGGCGAGCACTTCGTAGAGCGTCAGGTTGAAGATGTCCTCGGGCCCGTCGAGAGGACGCACCGAGAAGTCTCCCAGCGCAGTGTCCTGCGCGCATTCCCGTGGCGCACCCGCCCAGCGCCGGCCTAGCGCAAGAGCATCCCGCCGGATGACCTCCAGGTAGGCGACGAGAGCGCTGCGGCCGGCTTCGCGAAGATTGCGCTCGATGACGGAGAATCGAATGAGTGGCCCGATGAGCGGTCCGATCAGCGGTCGCAGCCAGATGGGCAGCGCAGCGGCAAGCCTCCGGCGCGCCTGCCGGGCGGACTCCTGCTGGCGCGTGCGCAGCTGCACCGGGTCGCAGCCGATGAGTTGGACGACGCTGTCGAGCAAATAGTCCGGCGCCTCGCGCCATCTCGGGTTGCGGATGTGGCTCTCGTAGAGGCCGCGATGGCAGTAGCGCTCGAGGAAGTGCGCAAAGGCGTGCCGGAATGAGCTATCGTCCGCCAGCCGCTGGCGCCACTCGGATCCGACACGGCCGGAGCTGCGCAGCCACGCGAGCGCGGGAGGATCCGCCGCTGCGACTCGCGCGAGCTCCATCAGCTCGTAGCTCTGCGCCGCCGTGACGCTCGGCTCGCCCCCGGCGAGGAGCGCCGCCGTGATCCCTTGTCCCTCGCCGGGACAGTACTTCTCCGCGAGATCGAGAAGGATGGGATAGAAGCTGGCGCTCGAGACCTGCAGGAAGAACAGGTCGGTCGCTCCGCACACGAGGTTGGAACGCCTGCGCAGCCGATTTGCGAGCTCGAGGCTGTCGAGCGGCTCGCTGCTCGCGAGCCATTCGGTGGCCTGCTGCCGCGCGCGGCTCAGGGTGATTTTGGCGCGACGCCGCGGCCGTATGCATCGCACGAGATATCGCAGACTGCGCCACATCCGGGCCGCGCGCTGGCCGAGAGTCGGCGGCGGAGGTGTGATCTCGGGCTGGTGGCCTCCGAGCATCTCGGTCGTCGACTTGGGAGGAAAGCCGAAGCTGTCGAGCGCCTCCCACTGCAGGACGGACGTGTCGAAATAGAGTCGGCCGTGGCGGATCGCGGTGTGCTCGACGCCCGGAAGAGTCTTGTATCCCGCGAGATCGAGCGAGCAGTTGAACATCCGGCGCAAGATGAGCCGGGAGGAGCTCCACTCGAGCGCCGCGAGCGGGTCGGGCACCACCTCTCGGGAGTTCATGCGGGAGAGGATCGTGGGTTGATTCGCGAGGGTTGGATATGTGTAGCGGGCGCGGCGCGTGATGGGGCGGGCCTGGAGGATCCAGAATCGCTCGCCGTCCCACACCCACTCCACGTCGTAGTACGGATTCGTGTAATCGAGCGCGAGGGCCGCGTCCCGGACCCGCTCGGCGAGCGCGACGGTCTGGTCGACATTCAGCACCGGTCGAGCCGCCTGCTCGGCCGGCGTGTCGCGCAGCTCCGTGCCACCGCGTGTGGACGGGACGGAGGTGCGAGCCTTGTGTCCGGAGCGCTGATCGATGAGGATCGGTGTGTCCTCAGGCTCCATCAGCTGCAGTCGGTACTCGTCTCCTTCGGTCTGCCCGCCAACCAGGGCCTCGCCGAGGCCCCATGTCGCGTGGATCACGTACTGATCCTCGCGGCCGGAGACTGGGTCGCACGTGAACGCGATGCCGGCCGCTACAGCCGGCAAGAGCGGCATCACCACGACAGCCATGCCGGCCTCACGATCGGCGAGACTCAGGCGCTGCCGGTAGGCCACGGCAGGGGCTTCCCCGAGGCTGTCCCAGATCTCCTGCACGGCCTTCAGAGCGGCATCGAGGCCCCGTACGTTCAAGCAAGAGCGGTAGATGCCGGCGAACGAGGCTCGCGCCGAGTCTTCCATGACAGCGGAGGACCGCACGGCAAGCGGCTGATCCGTCCAGCCGCGCCGCCCCAATTCGCGCGCGAGAGAGACGACCAGTGCGTCTGGAACCGCATCGCCACGCCGATGCGCTGCGCTCGCGGCGGCATCGATGACGAAGCCCGGCGGCACTGGCACACCCAGCTCGGCGAGCCTGCCAAGCTG